>CAYJSX010000141.1:0-4521 GCA_964372575.1 uncultured Planctomycetia bacterium | reverse complement strand
TTGTTCAAAGCCATCGTGGGTCGAAAGGTGGGAAAATTGGCCACCTTTGAAGTGGCTGGTTGGTTTACTCGAAGAACACCCCAAAATGAGATGTACGCTGTTCCGGTCACATTTCTAACCCTCTCTATTTGTGGAGTCCGAACAGATTCCGGGCAACCATTTGGGATCGATAATTACTTTTTAGATTTGAAGGAACCCCTTGGTAACAGAGTCGAAATCCAACGAGTTTCAAGGGGAGATTCCTTTGGCAAGTTGTGGGAGGACTTACTGACGGATTTTGGCCTGAAAGAGAAAATCGTAAACCGTGGGTCCGATTGGCCCGAAGACTCAGCCATTGTAGGCACGACTTTCTTAATTGACGCCGCCGGCCTGGAGGAGGGGGAGGGGCTGGAAGCGCTGGTCGCGGGGGCGGGCCAGGGCGTGGAGGAAGCGGCGGCTTCTGGAAACCGGTTTCTCGTCACGATTGATCCGACTTTGGTAGAGCCGGGACTTACTGGCGCGGGTTTGGAAGAGATTGGTCGGGAGCTAAGAGGGCTTAATCGGTTTCCGGCGGTTTGGGTCAGGATTGCAGGTGAACCCCAAGCGGCTGACGAAACAGGTTACGACGTCATCGTTCGTTTGGTCCCCAACCAACTCTCTGCTGTCGCTAGTGCCGACACGATCTATGTGGAACCCTTTGCTCCCCAGCAGCCGGTACCGCAGAAATTACTGCCCCTCCTTATCACCCAGGCCCTGGCAACCTGGCAGGGGGCGCAAGGCAAAATCCTCGATAAGCCCCTCGTGATTGACGTCACGGTCTACTACAGGGGCGTCAACACCCTCACCCAAGAAGAAATCTACCAAGTCCTCACCCTGCGCTTTACCTAAGGGCTCATACCAAAACCCGGCTCCGGTTTTGAAGCGGGCCCTAAGCTTAGCCCCTTCCTCAGTAAGATTCGCTGTGTCTGTGCTATACTTATTCTGGTAGAAGAAAGGGGATTTCGCATGCAAAAGGCATCTCAAAATCGAGGACCGTTGAAGCCCGTTGATTTGACAAATCTCCTTCAATCCTACATCAATAAATGGGTTGCTCTGACCTCCGATCAGACTCGGGTTGCAGGGAGTGGCATTACACCCACCGAGGCTTTGGCCAACGCCCAATCCAAAGGGGCTAGGGACCCCATCCTTCTGTTTGTACCTGCTGTCTCAGGCGCATACGTCCTGAGAGAGTGAAGTTTCCTTACGTTAAGTTCAAGACCAAGACTCCTGAAGGCGGTGATTATGTCTCCTTTCGTCCCGTCATTCCGATTGAAGTCCGCTATGGGGACAGGTCGCTCCGTTATATGGCGCTTCTGGATTCCGGAGCGGACGTGAGCATGTTCCATGCAGAGTTGGCAGAGCCTCTCGGAATCGAGCTTCAAAGTGGAACCGAGATGTTCTTCTACGGGGTAGGGCATGGGAGGTCGTCCGGGTACCTCCACCATGTCGAGATCGGTGTGGGTGGATGGTGGGTAACGTGCCAGGTGGCCTTTTGCTCTGACATGATTCGGAAGGACCCCTCGGATCCGGATAGAACCCAGGGCCTCCTCTACGGTATCCTGGGGCAGGAGGGGTTCTTCGAGCAGTTCAACGTCAAGTTCGACCGGTCGGTGAAAGAGATTGAGCTTAAGCTCAAAATAGAGAGGAAGTAAGTGTCTGTATGGAAGCGGTGAATTTACGCGGTATTTTCACGACTTACTTTTCAGCAGCTTATTGACCAGTTCCAGCGGTAGGCCCACCACGTTCGAGTAAGAGCCAACCACCCTCGCCACCACGGCGGCTTCCCCTATCGTTGCGGCCATCGCCGCCCCTGTGATATCCTACGCTAAAGGCGAGGGGGGTTGATGATGGATCGGAAGGCTCTGTTGGAACAGGAACTTAGACGAGTAAAGGATATTATCGTTCAAGCGTACCACCCCGAGCGAGTGATTCTCTTCGGCTCGTTGGCCCAAGGGAATGTTCACGAGTGGAGCGACATTGATCTGGCTGTGGTTAAGAAAACCTCATCCCGCTTTATTGATCGGATTGGCGAGATCCTGCGTCTCACCCGTCCCCGGGTGGGGCTGAACGTGGTGGTCTATACACCCGAGGAAGTTACTCAAATGGCGAGCTCTGACCATTACTTCTGGGTGGATGAGATTGTCCATAAGGGAAAGGTCCTCTATGACCGAGCCGCATAAATGGCTGGAGAAGGGGATCAGCAACCAAGCCTGTTTCCATGCCCAACAGGGCGTTGAGAAGGCATTGAAGGGATTCCTGCGAAGCCGCCAGAGGTCTGTGCCCAGGACACATGCCCTCACAGAGTTGCTTTCCATCGCAAGGACCGTGGATGAAAGTTTCCAGAGGCTTGAGGATTCCTGCATAAAGCTCGACCAGTTTTACATACCCACCCGCTACCCAGATGCCTTGCCTGGCATAGGATCAGAGGGTTTGCCGACTCTCTCGGACGCTGAGTCAGCGGTTGAGGCACTCAGAGACTCTCTTAACTGGATCGAGTCAAAAATGGATCGTTGAGCGTTGGAGTCGATCTCCTCGAAGCAGCTTCTTCACCAATTCCAGCGGAAGGCCCACCACGTTCGAGTAAGAGCCAACCACCCTCGCCACCACCGGGTCCTTCTTTTCCTGCACGGCGTAGGCGCCGGCCTTGTCCAGGTGTTTTGAGGCAAGGCGGGCGATCTCTTTGGCGGTGAGCTTCCTCATCGTGACGGTGCTGACGGCGTGGCCTTGCCTTTCTTTGCCGGAGGCAGCATCCACCAGGGCCACCCCGGTGATCACCCGATGGGTGGTTCCCTGGAGCCGGGTGAGCATCGAGATCGCCTCGGAAAAACCAGAGGGCTTACCGAGGATTTTACCCTGGTGAACCACCACCGTGTCGGCCCCCAGCACAAGACCCTCCCCCGCCTTCTTGGCCACCAGCCGTGCCTTGGCCAAGGCGAGCTTGCGGGTGTATTCGACAGGGCTCAGCAGGCCGGGCGGCGGCTCAAAGAGGCGGCTGGGAATGACTCGGAAGGGGATCTTCAGCGTCTTAAGGAGCTGTCTTCTCCTCGGAGAGGCCGAGGCCAGGATCAGTTTCAACTTAGAACACGAGTCATGCAATCTGAGCCGTTCACCCTGAGCCTATCGAGGGGTGAATAGGCATTTCGTGCTTCGATCCTTCGACCTGGCTCAGGATCAGCACGAACGGTTTTGGAGGGACGTTCGTGCTTCGATCCTTCGACCTGGCTCAGGATCAGCACGAACGGTTTTGCATCAGTCGTGTTAGAACCAGTTTCACAACGTCATCCTCGCGGAAGCGAGGATCGAACTCCCGTCTAGATTCCCGCTGGAGTTTACCCCCGCGAAAGCGGGGGCGGGAATGACAGCTTGGTATTCGCGGGAATGACAATGTGGTTTTGAAACGGACTCTTACGGCTTATCGCTTACGGCTGTTTTTTAAGGTTGGCGCGCTGGACGAGGCCGGAGTACCAAGTGAAGTAGGCCCGGAAACGCTTCTGGGCCAATAGCTCTTCCTTGAGTTTTTCCTTTTGAGCTGGAAAGCCGGATTCATCGGCCGGCCTTTTCTCTTCCAGGCGAACCACGAGCCATTCCTGCGAGCCCTTAAACGGCCGGCCGGCCACCTCTGCCGGGTTGAGCTGGAAAACCGGCGAAAGGGCCGCACCGGCGATCCCAAGAGAAGGGACCTCACTGGTTGCCTTAAAGAAATCCGACGCCATGACCTCGAGCCCTAGCTGTTTGGCCACCTTCGTAATGAGAGCAGGATTGCCTCGGGCGCACTCGGCCACCTCCCGGGCGAGATTCTCATGGGGGAGCCGTAAGAAGCTGATTCGGATGGACTCTTCTCTCTTGCGAAAGAGCCCCAGCGCCTCCTCATCGGTCACCTTCTGCTCCTCTACTCCCTGCTGGACCAGCTTGGAGATGGCCAGACTCTCCCGGATCTCCTCTTCGAAGATCCGCGGGGTTATCCCAAGACTGTAGCGGAGAATTGTCTCGTAGCTTCTGCGGTCAAACGCGCCCTCTTCTAAAAAGAGGGGGGCCCTGCGGAGTTCTTCCACCACCTCTTTATCGGAGACTCGGATCCGGAGGCGCTTGGCCTCGGCCAAAAGGAGCAGTCTCTCCCAAGCCCGCCTTTCGAGATCTTCCTGCGGTACCGAGGCCCGGTACCGATCCCCATGGGTGAGGATCGCCTCATGGGTCACCGCCTGCAGGGCCTTGCTGAAATCGGTCAGGGAGACCTTTCGGCCAAAGAGGAGGCCGGCCCCCTGGCGGGACATGCTCTGCAATGAGACAGCCGTCCCTACCAGCCACAGGAGGAAGCCCCCCACCACGGCCGCGGCGATCCAGACCATCCGCTTCCTAAGCCACTTCACCCCGCCCCTCCTTGGAATGGGGTCAGGTTAAAACCTGACCCCATTGTGTCAGGTTAGAACCTGAGCCCTAGATAATGAGTGTAGCACAGCCAGCGGAGAATTCAAGGGGGAAGTAAATCAGAATGTTATATATAAC
>CAYJSX010000140.1:0-4536 GCA_964372575.1 uncultured Planctomycetia bacterium | reverse complement strand
GAGGAGCGCCGGCCGATGGCGGCCATCCAGGAGAAGCGGCGCAAAGAATTTCAGCAGATCTCGTACCATGCCGGGGCGTTGACGGCCCTGGTGACGATCATGGAGGGGTGCGACAAGGTTTGCACCTACTGTGTGATTCCCTACACCCGGGGCCCGGAGGTGAGCCGGCCGGCTGAAGAGGTGATTAAGGAGGTGCGGGATCTCGCCGCCCGAGGATACAAAGAGGTGATGCTGCTGGGCCAAAATGTCAACTCTTACGGCAGGCGGTGGCCTGGTGAGCCACTGGGGGTTCGTCCTTCGACAGGCTCAGGACGAACGGAACCGAATGAATCAGAGAGAACGGATGGGAGCAGGATGAATTTTTCGAAGCTGCTGGAGAGGGTCAATGCCGTGAAGGGGATCGAGCGGATTCGGTTCATTACCTCACACCCCTGGGATGCGGCGGAGGAGCTTTTTGCGGCGATGCGTGATCTTGAGCATGTCTGCGAGCATCTCCACCTTCCGGTTCAATCCGGCTCGGATAAGGTATTGGAGAGGATGCGCCGAGCCTACACCGCCTACGAGTATCTTAAGAAGCTCAGGCTCCTTCGCGAGCTCGTTCCTGGGGTGGCGGTGACCACAGACCTGATCGTTGGTTTTCCGGGAGAGACCGAAGAAGATTTTGAGACCACGCTGAGACTGGTGGAGGAGGCCCAGTTTGATTCGGCCTTTATCTTTGCTTATTCGCCCAGGCCCTTTTCGGCCGCCTCCCGCTGGCCGGACGATGTGCCCCGAGAGGTGAAGGAGCGCCGGCTGCAGACCCTCCTTAAGCTGCAGGAGGAGATCACGCGGACCAAGGATGAAGCTTATCTCGGCCAGGAGGTGGAGGTGCTGGTGGAGGAACCGGGCACAGGCCGGACCCGGACCAACCGGAAGGTTTATTTTGCGAACCCCTCACCCCAGCCCTCTCCCACGAGGGGAGAGGGAGAAGGTGCTTCCCCAGGGGAGCTCGTCGGGATTCGGGTGGAGGGGATCCGGGGACACAGCCTGCTGGGTAAGGTTACGCCATGCTTAAAACCACTTGGGGTCTGACCCCCAAAGAAGGGGTCAGACCCCTTTTGGTTTTCGCCCTGTTTTTTCTTACCACTTACCGCTTATCGCTTACAGCTGCTTTTTCTGCGGGCGATGAGGTTCACTCCCTCCAGGAGCTTTTTTTGCGGGGAGAGTACCCCACCGTTGTCGAGAGGACCCGGGCCCTTCTGCCGCGCGCCCGCCACGATCGGGATGCCTTGTTGTACCTTCAGGGTTTAAGCGCCCTCAAATTAAGGGAGCTGGATCTGGCCCGCAGCTCCCTGGAGGCACTCACGACCCAGTACCCCAAGTCTCCTTTCGCGGCGCAGGCGAGACTGGCCCTGAACCAACTGGATCGTCCTCAAGCTGCTGCCGTGCCTGCCGTTTTCTCAGTACAGGTGGGGGCCTTCGAAACGCGGGCCAATGCAGCGAAGCTGGCGGCCGAGTTGGAACGCCGGGGATATGCCGCACAGATTCTCGAGGCCGAGATGAACGGCAAGCCCTTCCACCGGGTTCGGGTCGGTTCTTATGACGATCGCTCCCAGGCCGAGCATCAAGCGCGTGAGCTTAAGAGGGAAGGTTTTCCTGCCCAGGTTGTCCCCTGACATCATTGGGATTGTAGGCCCCACCGGGATTGGCAAGTCTGCCGTTGCCCTCCAGATTGCCCGCCGGATCCCCTGCGAGATCGTCAGCGTGGACTCCATGCAGGTTTATCGGAGGATGGATTTGGGGACTGGGAAGCCCTCTGCCGCTCTCCGCCGGGAGATCCCTCACCATGGGCTGGATCTGGTGGAGCCGGGGGAGGAGTTCAACGTCGCCCGATACCTTCAGGCGGTTTGCCCGGTCCTGCCGCAGATAGCCAAGAGGAGTCGCTTGTGCCTGCTGGTGGGAGGAACCGGCCTGTACCTGAAACGGTTCCTGGACGGGCTGTGTCCGGCCCCGCCGGCTTCTCTGTCCGTGAGGGAGGAGCTTTTCGAGCAGGCCAGACAAGAGGGGGCCCAGGTCCTTCATGACGAGCTTCGGAGGGTAGATCCGGCCAGCGCCGAGAAGATTCACCCCAACGACGTCAAGAAGATGGTTCGGGCGTTGGAGGTTTTCCGGTTGACGAAGCGGCCGATGAGCGACTGGCACCGGCAGACCCAGCCCCTTTTGTCCAAAGGGTCAACGGTTCATCTGTTTGGTTTGACCTGCGACCGGGCCGGTCTGTCCCGAAGGATCGAGGAACGGGTTGACCGATGGCTGGCCCAAGGGTGGCTGGCCGAGGCCCAGCGGCTGCGCAAGCGGCGCTTAAGCAAGACGGCCAGAGAGGCCCTGGGGTATGGAGAGCTTTTTGATTTTCTGGAGGGGAAGGCCGATTGGGAGGTGACCGTCCAGCTCATCAAGCAGCGAACCCGGCAGTACGCCAAGCGCCAATGGACCTGGTTCAAGGCGGATCCGCGGGTGATCTGGATTTCGGTGGATGGGAGAAGAATGGAAGAGGTCGCAGAAGAGATCCTAAACCAGACGTACCAGGCCCCTGCCACGATGGGTGCCAGGTTAAAACCTGGCACCTTTGACTGATGGAAAGGGCGCTTGTCGTTCTTCCCTGCTTCACCGATTTCCCGTATAGGGATCACTGGCCGGCGCAAGAGGCACTGGCAGAGCTGACGGAACTGGCCCGCGCGGCCCGGTTGGAGGTGTTGAGCGCAGAAAGGGTGGCGCGGCCTCGGCCGACCCCCGGCCTCTTTCTGGGCAAGGGAAAGGCGGAGGAATTGAAGGAGCGCTGCGCCCAGCTTAAAACCGACGTGGCGGTTTTTGGAGAGGAACTCAGCTTTCCTCAGCAGCGCAACCTGGAAGATATCCTGGGGGTCAAGGTGATTGATCGGACCCAGCTCATCCTGGACATCTTTGCCCACCGGGCACGCTCGGGGGAGGGGAAGGTTCAGGTGGAGCTGGCGCAGCTTCAGTACCTGCTTCCCCGGCTGGCCGGCAAGGGCATCCTGCTTTCCCGGTTGGGCGGCGGCATCGGAACCCGCGGGCCCGGCGAGCAGAAGCTGGAGATGGACCGCCGGAGGATCCGCCTTCGAATCACCCGGTTGAGCCGTGAGCTTGAGGAGATTCATCAGCGCCGGGGGATCGCCCGAGGCAAGCGGCAGGAAGAGGAGATTCCCACGGCGGCTCTCGTGGGATACACCAACGTGGGCAAGACCACCTTGCTCAACGCCCTCACCCATGCTGGCGCTCAGGCGTATGACCAGCCCTTCACCACGCTGGACCCGATCGCTCGGCGGGCGGTTTTGCCGAACAGGCAGCCGGTTCTATTGAGTGACACCGTGGGGTTCATCCACAAGCTGCCGCACCATCTGGTGGAGGCCTTTGCCGCCACCTTGGAGGAGGTGACAGAGGCGACCGTCTTACTCCACGTGGCCGATGCCTCCAGCGTTTTGCTGGAAGAACAGATGGAAGCCGTTTACGAAGTCCTGAAGCTTCTTTCGGCACAGGAGAAGCCGACCCTGTTCGTTCTCAACAAGATCGATTGCCTGAGTATGGCTGACCGCGCGGCGCTCACGCGCAAATACCCAGAGGCAGTCTTGATTTCAGCCCAGACCGGTGAAGGGATTCCGGTCCTTTCAGACCGATTGGCAAGCTTCTTGAATCGTCTGACGCGGCAGGTCTGTGTCTTCTTGCCCGCGGGAGAGGAGCGGTGGCTGGCCAGGATCTATCGAGAAGGCCAAGTGATCAACCGCGAGAATCAAGATAAGGGAACCCTACTTACGGCAAGATTACCCCACCGCCTCTTTGGTCAGCTCCAAAAGGCGGGCAAGATTCGTCCTTGACAGTTCTGATGGATATGATAAACTTATTTATAGGTTAGCACTCTATATATATGAGTGCTAGCAGGAGGTAAATTTGTGTATGTAACCTGTTTAAAATCAAGGACTAATAGAATATTTGAGTCCATCATTCAGGCCTACGTAGAATCAGGAACGCCGGTAGGTTCTGAATTCCTCTGGCAGCGCAACCACTTTGGAGTCAGCCCTGCCACGATTCGGAATGTGATGGTGGAGCTGGAGGGATTGGGGTTGATTACCCATCCCCATACCTCCGCTGGGCGGGTTCCGACCGATCGCGGCTACCGGTATTACGTGGACCTGCTCATGGAGCCCTTGAGGATCAGTCCTGAAGAGGAGGGGCTCATTGCTGGTCTTAAGGCCTCTGTTGCCGATGACGAGGCCGAAATCTTAAGTCAGGCGGCCGACCTGTTGGGGCAGTTGACCGATGAGGCCGGTGTTGTTTTGGTGCCCCCCTTGGCGCAGGGCTCCTACCGCCATCTGGAGTTGATCCGCGTGCCCCCGCAGGATGTGGTGGTGGTCTTGATCGCCACGGAAGGCCTGGTCCGGCACGCCCGTTTTGGGCTGGAGGAATCGGTGGAGGAAGAGGAGCTGGATCGGATCGAGCGGTTCCTGAACCAGGAGCTTGCCGGGATGCCTCTCACACAGGTCCGAC
>CAYJSX010000139.1:0-4570 GCA_964372575.1 uncultured Planctomycetia bacterium | reverse complement strand
GGAGGAGGCGCCGGCTCCGCTGCCGGCGAGCCCTTCGGCGGCTCCGTCCAACAGCTTCTGGGCAGCCCGTGCAGCGTCGCCTGCCCTCGCTACCGAGGCCGGCAGCGGAGCCGTGCCAAAGGTGGCTTCTGCCATCGGCGAGGAGTCAATTCCCGTTCGTGTCGAGCCGGTTAAGCCACCCACCCCGCCGCTTGTCGTGAAGCTCAGCGTGAACGTAGCTCCCACTTCATCCCCGGATGCAGGGCTCAGCGCAAACGCAGCCAGCGGCTTGGAAGAAAAACCGCAGCCGAGAGGTAGCCCCCTCACCAGGCGGGAGTTCCTTAAGGTGGCGGGGTTGGGTCTGGTGGGTGGGGCACTCGTTGGAGGCGCGACTCACGAGGCGGTCGAAAACTTTCCGGAGGTGTTGGGGGATCGTCCCGGCGGCTCCCCGTTGGGGGGCGCTCTGGTGTCTGAGCCCGGCGAGGGCACGAGCGTCTGGTCAGTGCCACTGGAAGGGGGGAGCGGGTTGAATATTCCGCTTCATTTCGCCCCTGCTGGGGTGCCGCTCGATCCCAACCAGTTGCCCGCCCGCTTCCTGGAAGAGACGGATCTCTCCCTGGCGGCGCCCGGAGCAGGCGAGGAAGGGTATGACCGGATCCTGGCCGCTTCCCTTGAGAGGCAGGTTCGAGCCGGCCGGTCTGTTTTCGTTGGAGAGAATCCCTTGCGGAATATGACCGTCGTGCCGCCGACACTTTTCGAGCCGTCGGTCCGGGACGAGATTTTCGAAACTTACCATCGGTTTTACCACAAAGTCAAAAGCTGGATTGCCCGGTGGCTGGGAAGCCGGCCTGCGCGGTGGCAGGCGCCCCTGCTTCCGCCGGGTAAAGAGCTGGCGGTTCCCCTTTGGGACCCGTGGGTGCTTGGCCATCTGCCGGAGGAGCAGGTCCAGGCCTTTTTCCGTGGGATGCGGGGTGGCCGGATTCTGTACGACGTGGCGGGCGCCATGAACTGGGCGGGCTATGCGACCTATGAGAGCGCTCGGGAGGTAGCAAAGGAGGTCGTCCAGCACCAGATTCAGGCCAGACGAGCCGGTGCGAAGGTCTCACCCCTCCTGGGCGCAGCGGACTGGGTGCTTCCCTATGTGCAGGCAAGTGCCCTGGATTACATTCGGGCGTTGGCAGAGGCTTACCCGTTGTTCGACTGGGATCAGCTCTGGCTGGATGTGGAGGTGTGGACGACCGACGACTGGGTTCGTGCCAGCCAGGCCAAGGACGTCAACCGGCTCAAGAAACTGGCCTGGGACTGGTACCGGTTTCACCAGAGGGTCTTGGACCGGATCCCCGTTGGGCCGGTGAAGCTGTACACCTTCATGCAGGTCGGCCATGATCCCCGGATGTTCGTGCACATCCTTGGGGAGGCCCTGAAGGAGCACAACGAGCCATGGGACGACCGAATCGTGCCGGTGGGGATGGCATACACCTATCCTGCTCAGATGGTTCCGGTCATGGGAAAGGCCAGTCAAGCGCTCGGGGTGCCGGTCCAAGCGGCGTTCAACCTGATGCGCACCGGCAAGGATGCGGAAGATGCCCTGTATCGCGCATTCAGCAGCAACCCACGCGAGGCCGAGCGAATCCTCAGGGAAAAGAGCCAGGAACTGTCCGAGTCAAAGACCATCGTTCTGCACGTCCCCAGCACGCTGGCCGCCATGACCCTGGGGACCGCGGATCGGGTTTCCCGTAGGGATCGCTGGTTGCTCGATCCCCGGCTATTGCAGGGTCTGGATTACATGCGTCGGACCGGCCGGTTCCTGGTGGGGGAGCCGCAGGATCGGCCGATTGAGGAACGGGCGCGGGTTCCGGTACCGGAAGGGGTGGCTGGATTCTGGCAGAGGAGCATGGGCAGTTTCCTGCAGGGGTTGGAGGCCGGGCCGTGGGGTGCTGCCTCGCCGTATCGAATCCTTCAGATGGGCGCCGATTTGGTCAGAGGCCGATGGCGATTTCAGTTTGACGGCTTGCCGGGAGGAACGGAGACGATGTTCTACCGGCCGGTGCAGTGGGTCCGGGGCGTTTTTGGGGCCATTGGACAGCCGCAGATCAGTCGGGTGGAGGTGGTGCGCAAGGACACAGAGGCCGGCCGATCTCTGGGAGGGAACGTCATCGGTCGCGCCGATCGGATTCAGTTGCCGGCCGGATCAGGGCCGGTGGTTCTGCGGGTGACGGTTCGCGGGGACGAGCGTGTTTGGTGGGGGAAGGAGTTCTGGATCGGCACACAGCTGGCGGTCGGATACCCTGGGGCGGGAATGGCAGGGCTGCCAGAGGTCTGGCGTCCGTTGAAGATCCCTGCGGGGAATCCTGAGGGGTCGGTCGAAATTCCCCTGCCAGCGGTCTCCTCGGGGGTCATCTTCTACAACGTGAAACTGACGGACCAAGATAACCGTGTGGTGGACTGGGCGGGCACCGGCCAGAACCCATGGCTTTTGGCCATCGGCTGGCCCTATCTGGTGGAGGAGATGCTGGGAGCCGGCAAGAGGTTCGATTTGCTTCGAGAGGAGCTTGAGAGAGAAGATTACAAAGGCAAATCCGATACAGAGCTTTTGGCCATGGGCCGGCCGGATCTGGTGGAGGTCAAGCGGACGCTCGGCTTGAACGAGATGGGAATCGTAGCGGGTGGCCGGCTGCCGCTCATCGCCCGGATGCGGGCGGATGAGGAGGCCGATGTCAAGAGAATGGAGGATCGGTTGAAGGTCTTAAGGGCCAGCGGCGTCAATACGCTGAGTTTGCGCATTCCGGAGCTGGAACGGCAGGCCATGGAGCTTTTGCAGGTGAGCGACCCGGGCCTGCTCGCCACCGCGACGTTCCTGCAGGACAACCGGCAGATGATCCAGCAGCTCCAGGCCGCGATCGCCCTGGCCCACCGCTACGGGATCCAGCCCTACCTGGAGCTCAGCGCACAGGGGCTTGAGGTCATCCGGCAATCCGAGCGCCGGCATCGGGCAGAGGCGAGCGGCCGGGCTTTAGATACCGGTGCCGATCTGATCAGCGCGATCCTTGCCCTGAACGAGCAGGGCGGGCTGGGACTCACCGGTGTGTTGATCTACGATCCGAATGGAACGGTTGACCGCTCTTTCGCAGAGCGCAGCATCGTGGACCGGCTCAATATCCCGCTCATCATCGCCGGCCCGGCGGCGGATGCGGCCCACCCGGACCGCAGATCCAACGAGAAGAGTCTCTACGCCCCAATGATTTCCCTCCGGGGCAACGACAAGCAGGTTCTAGGGGCCATTGGGGCTCTGGCCGATGCGCTCGGTCCTGAGAAGCTTCCAGAGTCTCATGTATGGTCCAAGGCGGCGTTTTTTCTGGAGACAGCCGATTTGGCCGCCACGGCGCAGCGGCTCGCTACCCTTCCTACGGTGGAACGATCTCTGAAGGTGCGACAGGCGTTGCTCCGTCGTGCGCGCGTGCCGACGACCGAGGCGCTGCTACACCAGGGCCTAGCCCTCGGCCGGGTGAAGGGGGCCAAGAGGTCTGCCGAAAAAACCGTCACCCAAGGGAGCTTGAAGGAGGCGCTGAACGACCCGAAGCACTCTGAGCACGCGCTGGCCGTGGCGGTGGCCGATGCCTGGGCTTCGGAGCTGGAGCGGATCCAGGACGCCCAGGGCCAGCCGCGGTTTATTACCGACGTAGAGTCCTTCCTGGGAAACGCCATCGCCCGGATTCGGCCTTTGCCTGCGCTTCAGATTGGGCACGGCTTCGCCGAGACCGATCTGGCCTCCCCGCCGGGCCAGTCCTTTCCCGCCGGCCGCTCTGCGCCGATCTTCGTGAACCTTACCCATCATGGGAGCACCCCATCCGGCTTCTACAAGGTGACCCTGACCGGCTATCATCACGAAGCGCAGGAGCGGATCGTTCAAACGGCTCATCTCCTTCTGGAGAAGGGAAGGACGGTGCGGCTGGCCTTTGACCTGAAGGACCTGCCGCCGGGCAGGGTGACGTACGGTGTGTCTGCTCTCCCCACCACGATCGGGGCGGTCCACGGCTGGATGCCCGGAGGCCTGCTGCCGCCGGAACGCAACCTCTCCATCACCGGGGGAACGATTCAAATCATCCAGGAGAGACAGAGACCTTCTGCGTCCGAATTACAGAATCAGCCCCAGAACCAAGTGGAAGCGGCCCGGCGTGAACTGGAGATACGCCTGGAATGGCTGCGGTTGCTCAAGGCCCTTTACTCCGGCCAGCCGCCGGATCGGATGCCGCCCCTGCCGCCGGAGGAGCGCCAGCAGAGGTTCCGCAACCGATTCGAGCTGTGGGCGAGGGTGGACCTTCCCCAGGAGACGATCTGGCCTTATTCGGACTTCCCAGATCGGTTGCAGAAGTCCCTGCAGCAGGGGCGAGCCGCTCAGCAGAGGCAGAGGGACAGTGTCCTTGGTGCCGGTCAAGTGCCGGAGGATCTGATCGTGGACTTGACCGACCACCAGCCGCGGGATTGGCGATACCGCCTGCTGGTGGGGCTTGGGGTGTCGCTGCCGGCGCTCCTCGGTGGGCACCTGTTGATTCGCTTCATAAGATGGATCGGCGAAGGAGTCAGGGGTTAC
>CAYJSX010000138.1:0-4579 GCA_964372575.1 uncultured Planctomycetia bacterium | reverse complement strand
CTAGGAGGGTAGAACCGAAGGGAACCTTGAGTTCCCTTCGGGGAGCGAGGCGCCTGCTGGGTCCAACGGACCGGAGCGCCGAGCGACAGGAGAGTAGGTCGGCACCCGGTTTTTTCTTAAACCTCCACCTTGGGATTCAAGGTGGAGGTTTTCTTTTGGTATACTAGAGTGCGAGGTCAAGGTCATGTCCGGACATTCGAAGTGGGCGAGCATCAAGCACAAGAAGGGGGCGGCCGACGCCAAGCGCGGCCAGCTCTTCACCAAGCTCATCAAGGAGATCACCGCGGCCGCCAAGGCCGGCGGCGGTGATCCGGAGGGGAATCCCCGCCTGCGCTTGAGTATAGCCAAGGCCAAAGAGGCCAACATGCCCAAGGACAACATCGAGAAGGCGATCAAGAGGGGCACCGGCGAGCTGCCTGGCGTCACGTACGAGGAGGTCCTCTACGAGGCCTACGCCCCCGGCGGGGTGGCGGTCCTGGTGGAGGCCCTCACCGACAACAAGAACCGGACCACCGCTGAGATCCGAAACCTCTTTGCCAGAAATGGCGGCAACCTGGCCGGAAGCGGGTCGGTCGCCTGGCTCTTCCAGAAGAGGGGATACCTCTTGATCGACAAGAAATCGGTCGATGAGGAGCGCCTGATGGAGATCGTCCTGGGGGCCGGCGCCGAGGACCTGAAGACCGAAGGGTCCAACTTTGAGGTGACCACCGCCCCTAAAGATTTTGACGCGGTCAAACAGGCCCTGACCCAGGCCGGTATTGCCTTTCAGTCGGCGGAGCTCACCATGCTGCCTACCTCTACGGTTCCAGTAACCGACGAGGCGGCGGCCAGGAAGATCTTGGCCCTCATGGATTCCCTGGAGGAGCACGACGACATCAGCCACGCCTACGCCAACTTCGACATCCCCGACGCTATTCTCGCCTCCACCGCGAGCGCATAGGCGTGCGGATCTTAGGGGTGGATCCCGGCCTGGCGGTGACCGGGTATGGGATCATCGAGGCAGGCAACGGCGCGGCCCATCTGGTGGAAGCCGGCGTCATTCGTCTCAAGGTGAGCGAACCACTGTCCAAACGTCTGGGCTTGGTGGCTCAAATGTTGGAAGTCCTCTTAACCCAACAACAGCCCGACCTCATGGTGGTGGAAGACCTTTACAGCCACTACAGAACGCCTCGGCCTGCCATCCTGATGGGTCATGTTCGGGGGGTGGTGTTGGGGATGGCCGCCCTCCATAAGGTCCCGATTGTGAGCTACCTTCCCACCCATATCAAGCGCGTGGTCACGGGCCGCGGCCATGCCTCCAAGCACCAGGTGGGCCAGATGGTTCAGATGCGCCTGCGCCTGGGAAACCGCCAGATCCCACCCGACGTGACCGATGCCCTGGCGGCGGCCCTGGCCCACGCCGATCGGATGAAGGGAGACCGTTTCTCTCGGGGACACTTCTCTGTGCAAAGAAGGCAGAGAAGTGTCCTTTTGAGAAGCGGTCTCTCTGGGGTCAGATGATCTCTCGGCTTTCCGGCACCCTCGTGGAACGAAGAGATTCCGCCCTCCTCATCGAAACCAACGGCCTCACCTATGAGGTGTGGGTTCCGGCGGCGATCTCCCGGACCTTGGAGCGGCACGTGAGCCCCGAGGGAAAGATCAAGCTCATCACCTTCCATTACCATCACGTCGAGCCTTCCCGGGCGACCCCCATCTTGATCGGCTTTGTGAACGAGATTGAACGGGAATTCTTCGAGCGCTTCATCACCGTCTCCGGGATCGGCCCCAAGGCGGCCGTCAAGGCGATCAACCAGCCGATTGCCCTCATTGCCCGGGCCATTGACGACGGGAACCACGATTTCCTCCGCTCCCTGCCCGGGATCGGGCCCCAGCGGGCCAAAGAGATCGTGGCCAAGCTCCAGGGCAAGGTGGGGAAATATGCCCTCATGCCGGAGGGGGAGGGGACTGCCCGCGCACAGGTGCCGGACGCCGCCGCAGAGGCCCTGGAGGTTCTGATCCAGCTTCAGTACCGGGCCGCTGAGGCCAAGACGATGATCAAGAATGCCCTTGCCCGCAACGCGAATCTCACCACCGCCGAGGAGATCTTAAACGAAGTCTACAAGCAAAGGGCGAAGAGCTTATGAGGCCTGAAGAGCTGAGGGTGAAGGGCGAGCCTGCCGAAGAAGAATCCCCGCGGCGGGAGATCCTTCTCACCCAGCAGGAGAGCGACGAAGACCGCGTTTTAAATCTCTCCCTGCGCCCACAGTCCCTGTCGGAGTTTGTCGGGCAGACCGAGCTCGTCGAGAACCTGCGGATTGCCATCCAGGCCGCGCAAAAGCGACAGGAACCTCTCGAGCACCTGCTCTTAAGTGGCCCGCAGGGCCTGGGCAAAACAACCCTGGCCCACATCATCTCCAAGGAGATGGGAACCAAGATCACCGCCACCTCCGGGCCGGCGATCGAGCGGGCAGGAGACCTGATCGGCATCTTGACCAACCTAGGGGAGGGGGACCTCCTCTTCATAGACGAGATCCACCGCCTCTCCAAGGTGGTGGAGGAGTTCCTTTACCCGGCAATGGAGCAGTTCCAGATAGACTTTGTGATCGACAAAGGGCCCTACGCCAAGACGATCAAATTCAACCTGAAGCGCTTCACCTTGATTGGCGCCACCACCCGCTCAGGGTTACTCACCGCCCCCTTAAGGGCCCGGTTCGGGCTGAGCCATCATCTGGGTTTTTACGAGCCGGCCGACCTGGTGAAGATCCTGGAACGCTCGGCCCGGATCCTGGGCGTCCCCCTGGAGGCCGAGGCGGCCTCCGAAATCGCCCGCCGCTCCCGCGGCACACCCCGGGTGGCCAACCGGCTGCTGCGCCGGGTGCGGGACTACGCACAGGTCAAGGGGGACGGAAAGATCCGCAAGGAGACCGCCTTGACTGCGTTAGACGGCCAGGGGATCGATCCGCTGGGACTCGACGAGGTGGACCGACGCGTCCTCAAGGTGATCTTGGAGCAGTACGACGGAGGGCCAGTCGGCCTGGAGGCCCTGGCCGCCACCTTAAACGAAGAACCGGACACCCTCGTCGACGTGGTGGAGCCATACCTCTTGAAGGCCGGGCTCCTGCGCCGCACCTCGCGCGGCCGGGAGATCACCCGGATGGCCAGCGACCATTTGAGACTCGCCCCCAAGCGCCTCCTCTAAGCGTCATGACGGGTGTTGGTAACCTCCTGATCCTCTTCGGTTTGCTCCTCACCCCTTTGGCCAACCTCTTCTTCCGTCAGTGAAAGAGAGAACGGCGAAGAGCTTTTGGGGTCTGACCCCATTTCTGGGGGTCAGACCCCTTTTGGGTTTAAGCGCTAAGCGAAACATGTTTTGGCTTATGGCTTACCGCTTACCACTTACAGCTGTTTTACTTACCACTTACAGCTTACCGCTTACAGCTTCTTTCGCAACCGAGGAGCCGCAAGTAAGAGTGGCCATCCTGCAGGGGGCAGAGAGAGCGCGGGTCACGGTGGAGGGCCCCTGCCGGCTGATCGACCTGGACAGCGGCGCAAAGCTGGCCGACTGGCCGAGTCTTAAATGGAAACTCGTTGAGCCAGCCAACCCAGGGCTTAAGGTGGGGGAGGCAACCTTTACATCCCAGGCAATCCTTCTTGAGCCGAAGAAAACGCTCCTTCTCAAGGTCAATGCCCGGGCCTACCGAGGAGGCCTCATCATCCATCGAACGGCCGAAGGAAAGCTAACACTGGTCAATCGCCTGGGACTGGAGGAATATCTCGTCGGCGCCTTAACGAGCGAGACTTCCCCCAAGTGGCCCCTCGAAGCCCTCAAGGCGCACGCGGTGGTCTCCCGGACGATGGTGGCCCACCGGATCTGGATCCGCAAGGGCGAGCCATTCGATGTAACAGCCGACACCTCCACCCATCTCTACTACGGCAGGGCAGCCGAGCGGGGCAGGACTCGCCAAGCCGTCGAAGAAACCAAGGGCCAGGTGCTGGCTTACCAAGGGGAGCTTTTCTCCGCCACCTTCCACGCCAACTGCGGCGGCCACACGGAGAGCGCAGCGGAGCTTTGGCAGGTGAAGAAGGAGATCGAGCCGCTGATGGGCGTGGTGGATCCCAACTGCCGAAATCTCCGCCACTACCGCTGGAAGACGTTTTTCTCCGGCACAGAGTTGGCACGGCTTCTGGACCCCGCGGCGCAGGGGATGGGGGAGTTTCAAAGTCTTGAGGTTCTCGACAGGAACGCTTCAGGCCGGGTTCGCGAGGTTCGGATTGCCGGCAGCCAGGCAGATGCGGTGGTGACCGGCCGGAGACTGAGAGAGCTTCTGGGAGCCAACCGCCTGCGCAGTCTGAAATTCACCGTCACCCCTTTCGTGGGGGGATTCTCTTTCTCCGGCTTTGGCTGGGGCCACGGCGTTGGCTTTTGCCAATGGGGCGCCTACGGCATGTCCCGCCGCGGCAAGAAGATGAATGAGATTCTCTCCTTTTACTTTCCCGGCGCCCAGCGCCGCAAGCTCACCGGTCTTCCGGGGTTTGTATCTTAATCCCACGACTCATGCAAAACCGTTCGTGCTGAGCTTGTCGAAGCACGAACGTCCCT
>CAYJSX010000137.1:0-4620 GCA_964372575.1 uncultured Planctomycetia bacterium | reverse complement strand
TATTCGATCCGAAGGGGACGAGCCATGGGAACAGCGTACCCTGCAAGGCAAGGGATGTCTAGAGTCTAGACCTGACCCCATTTTCATTTTCCCCCATTTTCCTTAGTGGTTGCCGTTGACGTGGGCGATCACGGGAGAGGCATTCGGCCCTTCGACAAGCTCAGGGCGAACGGAGAGCAAAGAGCGCAGGTCCTCAAAGCCGACGCGGGCGGGGGTGGCCGAGCCACCGTGGAGCTTGGCGACCCGCTGGAGAGCAAAGAGGGAGAGCTCCAGGTCCCCGGTCGTCTTGGGGTTGATGACGCCCTGCCCTGTTGTGGGAGAAGAAGGGGTAAAGAGGGTTGGAGCGGCGAAGGCAGGCTGGGCAGCGAGGAAGGTAACGAGGGTAAAGCCAGCAATCAGGCGGGATGGTTTAAGGGTAAAGAATAAAGCGTCTCGTGATGAACCATTCTCTACTCACAGTCGGCTAGAGTGTCCCCAAATGGAACGTCCCCTTTCTCAGTAACGCCTCCCCACTCCAGTTGCTGAACCCTGCACGTTTGGACATGGTACCCATCCCTTTAGTCGGGTTCGTAGCGGATGAGGAAGTCGTACTGGAGGTTCTGTTGGGAAATTTCGCTGGAGAAGGTGGGGAAAGGGGCTGCCTTTTCGGTATCCGTCAGGGCGGCTTGGGCGAGCCGCGGGTCTGAGGCCTCCAACACCCGGGCCTTGGCAAGCCTTCCCTCCGGTTCCAGGGTTAGGCGCAGGCGGACAGAGCCCCGAATCCAAGCCGAGGGGAAAGTAAGGCGCTCCTTCAGATGGGCGCGGACCTTTTCCTTGTGCTCCAGCGAAAGGAATGGACCTGAGAGCCATTGCACGGAGGAGACGCGCCCGGAGGGGTTAGTGGTGCGGCCTCCGATAGCCGCAGCCACCTGGGGTTGGGCAGCCGCCAGCGGCCTCGGCTCAGGCCTAACTTCAGAAACAGAAGGGGCCTGATTCTTTGCTTTGGGTTCTGTCACAGGTGGAGGCGGCCGGGGCGTGGGAGGTTTTTCGGGGAGGCTGCGCCTGAGAATGGCTGGAGGCTCTTCGCGGGACTTGGGTGCCGGCGCTGGCTGGCGTTTAATTTCAGCCGGCGGAGGAGCCTCCTTTCGAGCGGCGACAGAAGGGCTCGGGGCAGAAGAAACAAAGGTGACTGAAAGGGGCTTGCTGTCCGAGAAGTGGTTGATCCCACCGGGCAACTGGAGAGTAAGGAGCCCGGCGTGAAACAGCAGCGACCAGCCGAACGCCGCCTTCAATCCCATAAAACCCCCCTTCAGGAAGAAACGGCGCGAGACCTCAAGCCGACCAGGGCATAGGCGAAGAAGGTATAGGCCCCCAAGAAGAGGGCGGAAAAGAGAAAGTCTCCGACGAGAGACCGGTGGAAGTAGGGCAGCGCCGTGACGACCGCCCCGGTCAAACCCGATGCCGTTTTTGGCCAAATCCCGCAGGTTCCGGTGGCCCAGTCCCCCACCGCAAGACTCAAGTGAAAGATCGGCGAGGAGACCAGGAGCCCGGTCAACAGAGAACGGAAGTTCGGCCGAACCTTGATCGCCACAAGGCTGGCCGCCACCAGGCCGATCGCGACCAGACGAACCACGGTGAAGGCCGACCATCCGGTGACAAGTTCCCTCACCAGCATTCCGCCTAAACCCACCAGAAACAGGTCCCTCGGCTTTAAGAAACAGGCCGCGCACAAGAGAGCCCCCAGCACCGGGGCCACCCCCATCAGATGGTGAAATTGCGCTGCCAGGTAACCGCCCAAAAGGATCAAAACGATCGTAAGCTTCATGAAACCCTCCCCCGTTTTTCATCACGAGGCCCTAATGTCTGAGGGATCTCGTTTTTGTTCTCCAGTTTAAACGTCACAGGAATCACCACCGTAGCACTTACCGCCCGCCCGTCCCTTCGGGCCGGCAGAAACCGCCATTGTTGCAGGGCCGATACCGCTGCATGATCTAAGACGGGATGGCCCGTGCTTTTCTTCACCTGGATCCGCTCCGGAAGACCCGACGGGGTCACCACCACCTGAAGAAGCGCCGTCCCCTCCCAACCTTGAAGCCGGGCCGCCCAGGGATAACGAGGGGCTGGATTATCGAGGCCTGTCGGCTCAAGTCGAGAGAAGGCCCCGTCATCCGAGACAAGCGGCTCGGCGGCGGGCCGAAGCGGTTCTGATGGCTCCTCGCCGGTCTCGTTGGGCGGCTGCGGCAGAGAAACTAACTCCAGCTCGATCGAGCTCTGCCCGCGAACCACATCGGTCTTTGGCAAACTGAAAGGCCAGCCTCCTGAAACCAATGGCATAAGCAAGAAGGTGTGCACTCCAACCGAAAAGAGGGTCGACCGGATGAGGATGTGGTTCACGAGGCCTTTTCCTCCACGGGTGAAGTCAGCAAGGTGGCCCGAGAAATCCCCGCCTGCCGACAGACTGCCAAAACCTCGACGACCCGTTCGTACGGCGCTGCCCTGTCCGCTCGTATTCCCAGCCGAAGCGTCGTCCGATCGGCGAGGATGGCCAGCCGACTTCCAAGCTCCTCCAAGGTGACGCCCTGCCCTTCCCATTGAATCGCCCCCTCTGGCGAGATCGTAACGACCCGCCGGTCTTCCGAAGGCAGGGGCGCAGCCCTTCCCACCCTGGGCAGCTCCACGGGTAATCCCTGCACCACCTCCATCGTAAGAACCGAAGACATGAAGAAGGCCAGCAACAGGAAGAAGGAATCAATCAAAGGAATCATCTCGATCCTCGGCTTGCGAAGAGGAGGCCGGTAAACCCTCACGTTGGCTCCTTAAGGGGTTTGCGCCCCGCTAAAAGCTCCAGGGCCGTGGCCTGCCGCTCCATATCGTGGGCCACCTCCTCGGTCTTGGCGGTGAAGAAATTGTACGGCGGAATGCTGACAATCGCAATGGTCAGCCCCGCCGCCGTCGTGATGAGGGCCTCGGCGATCCCCGCGGCCACCTGATGGGGATCGGTGATCCCGGCCCGGCTTAAGAAACCGAAGGCCCGGATCATCCCGGTGATCGTTCCGAAAATACCCAAAAGCGGCGCCAGGGTGATCGTGGTTTCCAGAACCCCCAAGTAGCGGCGCATCGGCCGCAGCTCCTCCTGGGCTTGGGCCTCTAGAGCACCGGTCACGGCATCGGGCCAATGCTCCAATCCCCGGGACAAGACCCGGGCCACCGGATCGGAGAGGGCGCGGCCCCTGGCCAGCGCCTCGGCGATTCGGTCCTGCTCCACGAGCGTAAGCAGCGACTCCACGGCGCGGGGGTTCCGCATCCGGCAAAGCTGCCGCAAAAAGAGAAACCGTTCGCTGATCACCGTCAGCGCCACGACAGAACAGATCAAGAGAGGCCACATCACCGGACCACCCAGCCTAAACCACTCGTACAGCATTAGGCCTCCTTCTTTGAAAAGAGAATGGGAGCCAGGTCAACCCCCTGCGCCTTATTAAGCTCCAGGGGCTGCTGTCGCTCGCCAAGAACCTCATGCCAGAGATGGAGGGTGTAGCTCCCCGCAGGGAGGTCGGCAATCGTAAAGCGCCCCTGTGCGTCGCTCACCGCGTAGAAAGGATGCCCTGCCGCAACCACCCAGGCATGCATCCAGGGATGAACGCCGCAGCGAACCAAATATCGTCCCGGCCTTTCGAAACGCCACGCCACATCGGCCCCGTCGGCCTTCTGCCAGGCGTGCATCAGCATCTTGGCCCCGTCAAAGATCCGGAGGTTGTGCCGGATCGGGTCGGAGTTCCGCATCAGCATCCTGCCTCCTGGAGGAACCAAAAGAAGGTGAGGTGAGAACTCGCACGCCTTCTGATCTAAGACGACAGGACCCACAGAGGCAGGCGGGTTCTCCCGAAAGATCGGCCCGTGAGAGGCAGGGGCCTGAATCCAGACCACCACGTTTTTTATCCCACCGCCGGCGGCCGCCACTTCCAATTTCTGGGAGATCTTTTCGGAGCCGCAGCCCTCCGTGGAGTGATCTCCCTCTTTTGGAACAATGGGAATCCGTTCCGGAGCCGGCACAGGCCCTTCCCACAGGACTCTCCCCCGTACCTCTTGGGCAAAGCAAGAAGAAGTGGCCACAAAGACAAGCGGTAACAAAGCGCCGATCCTTACTTTACTGATCATACTGCCGATACTCCCAGCGGACCAGATCCCCTGCCTTGAGCCTTGTCTTGTAGGGTGAAACCTTCTTGGAGTCGTTCACCGAAACGACCCACCAGCGGTTGGCTGCGGGATCGGCAGCCACTCCGTCGATGGTCGAAACCTCCCGCGGGTCACAGCAGACCGCCCCTTTCTCTATGGGAAACACCTTGGCCGTCACCTCTTTCGGCGTGGCGCCCGGCTCCACCTGGACCACTTGCCGGACCGCCGGTTTCCCGGCCGGACCGAAATCCACCTCCAGCGTTACATCGAACGTCCGGGAAGCAACCGGTGCCGTAGCGCAACCGGCAATCCCAAGGTAGAGCAACCCGACCCAAAACCGGTACGACGTACCGAAGGGCCTTCCGGCACGTCGTACCGAATTCAAGGTGTTCATTTCTCCACCGTCATACCGGCCGTGGCGGTCAGGCCCGGAGCGTCAAAACCCAGGATCTCCCGGTAATTCCGGTT
>CAYJSX010000136.1:0-4626 GCA_964372575.1 uncultured Planctomycetia bacterium | reverse complement strand
GATCTCTTCCTGGCGTAGGCCTCGATGTGGGGAAATCTCCAGGGGACCGAGGGGTCCCAGTGCCCTAAGGCGTAGACGGGAAAATTATCCCCGTAAACGAGGGGAAGTTTCATGGGGTGACCCCGTCAATTCACCCGCCAGACGCTGAATCTCGGGCGCGTTGCTTCGCAGTTTCCGAATCAGGCGCTCTTGAAGCTCCTCGTCCAGACGGAGGCCTTCACCACTCACGTTGGCCTTGCGCAACAGATCGATCAGGGCCGAGATGACTCGCGTTCGCGGGAACTTGACCCCCGTGGAAAAGAGGGCATCCTTGCCCATCTTGTCCAGGAAATCGACCTGCGCCCGATCCAGGAAGGACACCACCCGATGGGCCAGCTTGGTCTCCTGTGGCTTTCCGGTATCTGTTTTCATGAGATAACTCCTCCATTTCTCTTAAAACACAAAACGCCTGAAGGCATCCACCGATAAGCCTTCAGGCGTTTCCCTGCACCCTTTGGCAGCCCAGCCGCCCGCCAACATGCCTTGGCGGGTCTGTGGCTTTGCCTGTCCCGCTTTCCAGCGGGCCAGATCCCTTTCGGGACGCCCCTCCGTTACCGGAGGTTTGCCTGCGCCATCTTACCTTGGCGCATCCGCCGCGTTCTGTGGCGGATTTATCAGCGGTGCCAAATTCCAAAATTGTCCTACACTTCAACTATGGCCGATCGTGTGTCAATTTGTCAAGAGCAACAGAAAATTTTTTTGGGCCGGCTAAAGGGGGGTGGCCAGAAGGAGCGGACCTGCCCTACCCGGGTTTCATACGGGTTGACCCGGCACCCAAAGGTGATGCACCGAAACCTCCTAGGGTTTCTTGGGTCGTTGCGGTGCATCATCTCGAGGCCCCTGCCTGACGAGAAGCGGGCGGATGGGCCTTAGAGATCCCGAAGCAAGAGGCCCACAATCCCCAGCGCGACAACCGCCGCCGTCTCGCAGCGCAGGACGCTGGGGCCCAGGGAGATCGGATGGGCCCCGGCCGCCCGGGCGCGAGTATACTCCTCCTCCGTAAAATCCCCCTCCGGCCCGATCAAAAGAAGCAGACTCGCAAGCGGGGCCCGGGAAAGAAGCTGGCCCAGGGGCCTTTGTCCCCCCTGCAGGGAGGCGATCAGCGCCAGATCAAAAGAGCCCATGGAGCCGATCAGATCCGTCAAACGGGTGGCCGGATGGATCTTGGGCAGATAGCCAACACCAGACTGCCTGCAGGCCTCTTGGGCGATGGTCCGGAGCCTGGAGAGCTTGGCCTCTTCTCTGGCGTGGTTCAGCTTGACGAGGGTTCGCTGGGTGAGGAGAGGGATGATTTCGCTCACCCCCAGCTGGGTCGCCTGATCCACGATTTGATCGAATCGCCTGCCCTGGACGAGTGCCGCGCCCAGGGTGATCCGGCAGGGGACAGGAGGAATCTTCTTTGGCTCCTTAAGTTCCAGAATCACGGCGTTTTTCTTGGCCTGGATGAAGAGGGCCTGGGCCTGGCGGCCTTCCCCATCCAAGCAGACCAGAGTCGCCCCTGGCCTTAAGCGAAGGACGCGGCCCAGGTGAAGGGCCTGGGGACCTGTGAGGGTAAATCGCCCTGGACGCAGCGCGCCCGGGGCGAGGAAGACTCGGGCTTTTACCGCTTGGACGATGGGGTCGACGACGATGGGGTTCCGGAATCTTCCGGAGGCTTAAGGGACGTGCGAGGCGGCTGGCTCTTCAGACCTCCAGCGGACCAAGTTCATCCCCTCGAAATAGAGCCGTTGGGACTTGGAGACATAGCCGTAATCCACCGGCATCCCAGGGTACCGGCCGGTGTAGATCCATTCTTCTCTGAGATTTCCCAGCTCGTCCCTGCCCAGGGGTAGGATCTGGTCCGGCTCACCCCAGACGGCCCGCACCTCTTGCTGGGTGGATCCGCGAGAGAAGGGGACGCCGCTTCCAAAGGGATGGGTCATCGCCTCGTAGGCGTTGGGGGCTTGGATCTCGCTACAGCCGCAAACCGCGAGGCCGGCCGCCAAGAAAAGAAACGCAAACAAAACCCCCGGGAGGGTTGCTCCCGGGGGTTTGAAGAACATCTCGCCGTACGAGGAATTAGAACTTGACGTTCGCTGCCGCGCCTCCGGTCCAGGCCAGGTGGTTGCCCCGCGCGTTGGAGCCCACCTCGTCGTAGTACTCGCCAGGGAGGAATAAACCACCCCAGAGGGCGAGCTGTACATCCTCGGTGTAGTCGTAGGTGGCCTTAAGGTCCACCTCGTCACCGGCATGCTTTTCCCTGCCGGGCCGAGGCTCCTCGTCGAACCGGGCATGGGTGTATCGGGCCCAGAGGTTCACATCCTCCAGGGCCTTGAGCCCCACGTCCAAATAGAACAGGTGCCGGTTCGTGGTGGCAGCGGTATCTTGCGCATCGAACGTAACGTACAGACCTGCTGGGGCGTCGCGGCCGGTCAAGAAGTCCTGGATGTAGGTCGTGAAGGAGCCGCGGAACATCGGGTCCCAGGCGTCGAAATCGTCTCTGCTGTCGGTGTTGTTCTGGGCCTGGGGCTCCTCACCGGAGTAGAAAACCCACCCTGCGCCGGTCGTCGGCGTCCAGGGCATATTGACCCAGTTGTAGCGGACATCTACGTTGGCCCCCCAACCGGTCCGATCCCTCTCCTGCTGTTGGGGTGTGGTGTCAATGATCTCGCCAAACTGGTACGCCCCCTCGCCCGAGAACCAGAGGTTCTCGATCGGCTGGGCAGCTACCCGCAAACCGGTGGTATGTACCCGGTTGACCTCATAGGTTCGCTGGGCATTTGACGCGGAAACGGCGTCGTTCACCGTGATGTTGGCCGCTCCGTCCTCGTCGTTCTTGTAGAACCAGTACGGCTCGATCTCGGCGTTCCACTGGTCCAGCTTGTAGTTGACCAAGGCCCCGTAGAGGGTCTGGTCGTCGTCGGCTTCACCGGTCTCGTTGATCTTGGCGTACAACCCCTCGACCGTGATCGGCGCGAAATCCAGGATCAGCCGGATCGCGTCGTAGGAGTTGTAATCGCTGTGCTCCTGGCCTATCTGGGATTGGCTCCTCGTGCCGCCGTCAGGGAGGCTCGCGAACGTCCCATCCGGATCGGCCAGCAGGCCAGGCCCTACGATGAAGCCGGTGCCATACTTAAGGTCCTGGCGGCCGGCGATCACCGTAAGGGGTGAGTAGAGGAACTCCTTCAAAACGATGTAAGCCTGATCGATGTTGATGCTGTCGGTGTCGCGGCCGGCGGCGTGCGCCTCGGCGTCCCACGTCCTTTGGTTCACCAACTGGACGGTCGCCGCAACGTTGTCGGTCAGGTCCGCATCCACCTGCAGATGAACGGTGGACAGCAGGAACCCGATGTTGTCGTCGTCATCCGACAGGGCCGGAATATCGCCACCAAACTGCCCAGATTCGTTCTTCTGCTTGAGCTTCAAGTCGTAGTTGTGGATTTGAATCGCCTTGAGGTTAACGTCTCCGCTAACCTTGATGTTCTCGGGTTCGGCGTACGCGGTCCCCACAAGGGCCACGGCAAACGCCAGAAGTCCCACGAGTATCAATCTCTTCATCGTGTTTTAACCCTCCCTCCCTTCTATAAGATCCCCTGCTGCTGCTGTCGTAGCGCGAACTTGTCGTACCTGCTCACAAGTCGGGGGAGCTAACGACTTCGCCTTTACCGTTACCCTTAATCGTGCTCCACGCCGGACACCCCCGGCTCCCCAATGGACTTGCCCCGAGAGCATCTCGTGAAGTTTGCAAGATGTTATTACAATTTGGGAGGTGTTGTCAAGCTTTTTTTCTGGAGCGCACCCTGCGCCCGCTCGCCCGCTGGATCAAGCGGGCCGATTCGGCATACAAGCGCTCCACCTGTCCCCCCTTCAAGCCGGCCCCGGCGGCCACCCGCTTGGCCTCCTCGTAAGTCAGCAGGTCCTCCGGGGCATGGGCATCGGTGTTGAGGACCAGGCGCGCGCCGGTCTGGCGCGCCACCTGGGCAACGTGCCCATTGGTGAGGCTGTGCCCCCGGCGGCAGGAGAGCTCCAGGGCGATCCCTCGCTTGGCTGCCAGGGCCGCCTCCTGGCGGGTGATCAACCCAGGATGGGCCAAGATGTCGATGTCCAGTTCCAAGGCCCGGCGGTTCGTCCCCGGAGCCACCGGCTCCACCAGGGTTTCTCCGTGCACCACGATGAGCTGGGCCCCGGCAGCCCGGGCGGAAGCCACCACCGCCTGAAGATCGGCCAGCGGCACATGGGTCACCTCCACCCCTGGCACCACCACCACCCCCGCGTGGTGGTTGAGGCGCTCGCAGACCTCCACGAGCTGTGGCACCAGGGTCTCCACGTTTGAGGCGTCCACGTGATCGGTGATCGCCAAGGCCCGATAGCCCTTCACCCGGGCCCTGCGGACCAACTCCGAAGGAATCAGAACCCCGTCGCTTAAGAAGGTATGCGTGTGCAAGTCGATCATCGTCTGTGCCCACAATAGAGGAAGTCGTCAATTCTGTCAAGCGCCAGCCCCTTGCCTGAGCGTGATAGAATAAAGGAAGTTGGAATTGCAGTCTTAAGTGCACGACTCATGCAAAACCGTTCGTGCTGATCCTGAGCCAGGTCGAAGGATCGAAG
>CAYJSX010000135.1:951-4654 GCA_964372575.1 uncultured Planctomycetia bacterium | reverse complement strand
GGAAAAGGAGCCTGCAGGGATTCTGGGAGGAACGGAAGAACCTCACCGTCTACTCTCCGTTGATCCTGCCGTTCCCGTATTCCCGGCTGGCCCGATGGGTGAACCGCTGGCTGCTCCTGTCGGCATTGCGCCGATGGATGGACGCCACGGACTTTCACCGGCCGATCTGCTGGACCTTCCTCCCCACGCCGCTCACCGCGGATCTGATCCGCCGTATTCCCCACCGGTTGCTGGTTTACTACTGCATCGACAGCTTCGCCGACTCCACCCCGGCCGCCCATCGGATTGTTCCCAGCGAGCAGCAGCTCTTCCGGGAAGCGGATCTCGTGTTCGTGACCTCGCACCGACTGCGGGAGCAGGCCCTCCGGTACAATCCACAGACCCACCTCCTTCCCTTCGGGGTGAGCCTGAGGACATTCCTCGGGGAAGCCGGCGACCCAGACACCCCTCCCCCCGAAATCGCCCGCTGCAGGCGGCCGATCGTCGGCTACGTCGGCGGCGTCCACCAGTGGGTGGATCAGGAGATCCTCTGCGAGCTCGCACGCTCCCATCCCGACTGTTCGTTCGTCCTGGTGGGCCCCATCCAAACGGACGTGGAACGCCTGCGCCGCTTCCCGAACATCCTCCTGACCGGTCAGAAACCGCACCATCAGGTGCCCCGCTACGTGCGGCATTTTGACGTGGGGATCATCCCGTACCGCCTGACGGAATACACCCGCCACGTCTATCCGACGAAGCTCAACGAATACCACATCCTGGGAAAGCCGGTAGTCTCCACCCACCTGCCGGAGGTCGTCTCCTTCAATCAGCAGTACGGCGCCCTGGTGGGAATCGCTGAGGACCCGGTGTCCTTCAGCCGCGCGCTGCGCTCGGCCCTGAACGACAGCTCGACCAACCTCTTTCAACGAAGGCAGGCGGCGGCCCGTGACAACAGCTGGGAGCGCCGGCTGGAAGCCATGCAGCATCTGATCCGGCAGGCCATCGAGAAAAAGGACACCGTTCCCGCGCCGCAGTGGGCGTTCCGTTTCCACGCGTTGCGGGATCGCTCCCGGCGGTTGCTGCGAGCGGCGGCCGTCGTGCTGCTGGCCCTGGCCCTCTTGTTCGAGACCCCCGCCGTCTGGTGGGTTGCGGAGTTGCTTCGGATGCCAGAACGAATCGCCCCGGCAGATGCCATCGTGGTCTTCGCGGGCGGGGTAGGGGAATCGGGACAATCCGGCCAGGGCTACCAGGAACGGGTCCAGCGTGCACTGGAGCTCTACGAGCGGGGGCTGGCACCGAGGATGATCTTTGTCTCTGGCTACACTTGGGCCTTCCACGAGGCCTCGATCATGCGAGCCCTCGCCCAAGACCTCCGGGTTCCCGCTTCGGCCATCACCACGGTCACGGACGTCCAGAACACACGGGACTACGTCCTGCGGGTCAAGCCCATCGCTCAACGGGAGGGCTGGGACTCGATCCTGCTGGTGACTTCACCGTACCACACCCGGAGGGCCCAACTGAGCTTTGCCCGGAACGCGCCGGATCTTAAAGTCTTTCAAGCCCCGGTCCCCAACAGCAATTTCTATGCCCATCAGCGGGGGATCCGGCCGCGCCAGCTACGGGCCCTGGTCCACGAGGCGGCAGCCCTTCTGGTTTACCGAATCAAGGGGTGGATTTAAACCGATGTGCGGCCTGGCAGGAATCGTCCATTGGGACGGTGGACCGGTAAGGACCCAAGAGCTCGAGTCGATGGCTGCCCTCCTGCGCCATCGGGGTCCGGATGAGTTCGGAACCGCTCTGCCTTCCCGGGGAGTCGGGCTAAGCCACTGCCGACTGCGGGTCATCGATCTGTCTGCCCTGGCACGACAGCCGATGACCAATGCCAGCCAGACCCTCTGGGTCTGCTTCAACGGTGAGATCTACAATTTTCGGGAGCTCCGGGAGGAGCTCGAGGCTAAAGGGTTTTCCTTCCGCAGCCACTCGGACACCGAGGTCATCCTGCGCGCCTACGAGTTCTGGGGGAAGGAGGCGATCGCCCGTTTGGATGGGATGTTTGCCTTGAGTCTCTGGGATGGCAAAACCCAAGAGCTGATCTTGGCGCGTGACCGGACGGGCAAAAAGCCCCTCTTTTACTGGACGAACGGCGCCTGCCTTGCCTTCGCCTCAGAAATCAAGGCCCTCTTCGCCCATCCCCACGTGCCGCGCCGGGTCTGCGAGGGAAATCTTCCCCATCTGCTCGCCTTTGGATACCCTCCCACCGGAGAAACCTGCTATGACCAGATCCGGCAGCTTTCGCCGGCGACCCTTCTGGTCTATTCGGCTCAGAAGAAAGCGCTGGAGTGTCGGAGGTATTGGCAGCTGCCCGGGCAGCAAGAGCGTCCACTCCCCCCCCTGAAGCAGGCCCGGGGCGAGCTGCGGGAGCTTCTCACCCAGGCGGTGCGACGCCGGTTGATGGCCGATGTCCCCCTGGGGGCCTTCTTAAGCGGTGGGATCGATTCCACGATCGTGGTGGGCTTGATGGCTCAGTTGATGCCGAGCGAAAGGGTCAAAACCTTCTCGATCGGCTTTGAGGGGGAGCCGGACTTCGACGAGACCGCCTACGCCCAAGTCGCCGCCAGGCGTTTTGGCACCGACCACACCGAATTTATTGTAAAACAAAAAAATTTTGATATATTAGATAAGCTGGTCTGGCACCACGATCAGCCCTTTGGGGATTCTTCCGCGATCCCAACGTATCTTCTGGCCCAGCTGACCCGCTCCCAGGTGACCGTGGCTTTAAACGGAGACGGAGGGGATGAGCTCTTTGCCGGCTATCCCCGCTTCTGGGCCTTGGCCGCCGCGGCGAGGATCCCGCCTTTTCTGCAGAAGGTGGCCAAGCGCCTCGTGGAAGGGCTTCCAGGATCAACGCACCCTAAGGCGAAGGTCCAGAGACTCAAGCGCTTTCTCAAAGGGGCTTACCTCCCCTTGTCTGAGCGCTATCTGCATTGGACCTCTTATGTTCCCCATCCCGAGGAGCTTCTCCGGGTTCCTGGTGAGGGGACGGACCTCCTCTGGGTCTATCGGCGCTTTCTGGAAGGCCCCCGCACGAATGGGATGATCTTAAACCGGGTCCTAGAATTGAATTTCCACGAGTATCTGGCCAACGACCTCCACGTGAAGATGGACCGCTGCAGCATGGCGCACGGCCTGGAGGCCCGTTCCCCCTTCCTGGACACCGCCCTCATCGAATGGGCCTTCCGCCTGCCCAGTCCCTACAAGTACAGGGCTGGCACTTCCAAGTGGATCCTCAAGCAGGCCTTCAGGGACCTTTTGCCGGATCCGATTCTCCGGCGAGGCAAGATGGGCTTTGGGGTCCCTCTGGGAAGCTGGTTTCGGAAAGGCTTGAGGCAGCCCCTGTGCGATCACCTCTGTCTGCCAAAGGCCCGTCTTTACCGATATCTGGATCAGGCACAGGTTCGGCGGATGGTTGAGGAGCATCTGTCGGGCCGACAGGATCTCTCCAACCCCCTGTGGCTCTTGCTCACCTTTGAGGTGTGGCTGAAGCTTTTTGATCTGTAGAATATCTTATGGTATAACACGTCTCGTGCAAAAGGCCCACCCGCAGGGGGAGGGGGTGAGCCGGCATGGGTGGCCCGAGCGGGCAAGGTGTCCGAGCCCTCCGGCATTCTTCGGCGGGCGAGGACGAGCGAGGGCCAGCGAAGAGCGGCCGGCCGCGCTGGGGCCG
>CAYJSX010000135.1:0-941 GCA_964372575.1 uncultured Planctomycetia bacterium | reverse complement strand
CGGCCCCCGCGCGCCCCCCCCCCCGGCCTCCGGGGGGCGCCGCGCCCCCGCGCCGCCCCCCCCCGCCCGCCCCCCCGCGCCGGGCCAACCCCCGCCCCCGAGGGTGGGCCGGAGGGCTGCTCCGTTTTGCATGACTCGTGGTATAACTTCCAAAGAGTAAAAGAGATCCGATGAAAATCCTCATCACGGGCGGAGCTGGATTCATAGGCTCCCATCTGGCGGATGCGCTGATCCAAGAGGGGCAGGAGGTTGTTGCCCTGGACAACCTCTCCACGGGCCGGCGAGAGAACTGTGCACAGCTTCAGGGCCACGAGCCCTTTCAGCTGGTGGTCGGATCTCTGCTGGACGAGCGGCTCGTCGACAAACTCGTGGAGCGCTGCGACGCGATCTTCCACCTGGCGGCGGCCGTCGGGGTGGAGCTGATCGTAAACCACCCCTTAGAATCGCTCACCACCAACATCCGCGGATCGGAGATCGTTCTGGAGATGGCTTACCGGTATCAAAAGAAGGTGTTGATCACCTCCACCTCAGAGATCTACGGCAAGAACACCAACGGCCCCCTGAAGGAAGACGAGGACCGGATCTTGGGCTCCCCCTTGAAGAGCCGGTGGGCCTACTCCACCTCGAAGGCGGTTGATGAAATCCTGGCCTACACCTACTGGAAAGAGAAGGGTCTCCCCACCGTGATCGTTCGGCTCTTCAACACCGTGGGGCCTCGGCAAACCGGCGCCTACGGGATGGTCATGCCCCGATTTGTCCAGCAGGCCCTTGCCAACGAGCCCCTCACCGTCTATGGCAATGGCAAGCAGTCCCGGTGTTTCCTGCACGTCCAAGACGCCATTTCGGCGCTCATCGCGCTCATCCAACTGCCTGAGGCGGTCGGGGAGGCCTTCAACGTCGGCAGTCAGGAAGAGGTGACCATCGAGAAACTCGCCCAGCGG
>CAYJSX010000134.1:0-4656 GCA_964372575.1 uncultured Planctomycetia bacterium | reverse complement strand
GCGCCCACCGAGCCATTCGGGTTCCAGGGATAGCCGGCCTCCCGACCCTGAGAATCACAGTAATGGAAGACGATCTGTCCCATCCCGACCAAGGCCTCCAGGACCTGCTCGTCTTTTGGGACGAACTTTCCTTCGCCGTGAGCCACCGGAAGTTCTAGCGCCTCTTCCATCCCATGGGTCCAGATACAGACATTGAACTCCGGCCTTAAAAAGACCCAACGATCCTCGAATTTTCCGGAATCGTTGAAGGTCAAGGTGGCCTCCTGCGGCGATCCCAACCTTCCGGAGGGCAAAAGCCCGGCCTTGACCAGCATCTGAAAACCGTTGCACACGCCCAGCACCAGGGTAGGCCGCTTCAAGAATCTCTCCAGGGCATCAAAAAGACGGTTTTTCAACTCGTTGGCCAAGAGTCTGCCTGCCCCCAGGTCATCCCCATAGGTAAAGCCCCCAGGGATCACCAGGATCTGATACCTATCGAGCCGATCTCCCTTCTCTTGAAGCTCCTTGACCCAGATAAACTCCGGCTCTGCCCCTGCCAACCGGAAGGCGTGGAACGTCTCCCCATCGCAGTTGGTCCCTGGCGCCTTCAAAACCGCCACTTTAACCATAGTTATCCACAGGTGGGGTCTGACCCCAATTGTTAATAACTTTTCGTTACCAACCTTTGAACGGCGCGGCCCAGGATTCCTGCAGGGCCCCCACGGTCGTTTCGACCACGGGCTTTCCGCTTAATCCCATGACCCGAAACGTCCCTCCAAATTCGAATTGGCCGATCCGGTCCACCGGGAAACCCTGGAGGGTCTCGAGGAAAGATTTCTCTTTCTCCGGTGCCACCTCCAGCAGGAAGCGGCTGGGCGATTCCGAAAAAAGGAGGAACTCGTCCCGGTCTGCCTGCGCCGCTTGGGGCACCTTTTGAAGATCGATCGTAAGCCCCAAGGCCCCGGCAAAGGCCATCTCGGCGGCGGCAACCGCCAGACCTCCCTCGGAACAGTCGTGCGCTGAAGCCACGAGATTCTGGGCGATCGCCTTGGAAACGGCCTTAAAGAGATCCGGGGCCTTTTTCAAATCGACGCGGGGCACTTGTCCCCCTGAAACGCCCTTCAACGCGTAATACGAGGAACCACCCATCTCCTTATGGGTAAGCCCCACCAGGTACAGGGCGTTCCCGGCCCGTTTGGCATCCATGGAAAGGGCCTTCCCGGCATCGGGCATCACCCCAATCGCGGAAATGAGCAGGGTCCCGGGAATCTGTATTGTTTTTTCGCCAAAGCGGTAGGCATTGTGGAGGGAATCTTTTCCAGAGATAAAGGGAGTCCCGAAGGCCCGGGCCGCGTCGTAACAGCCCAGGGCCGAGCGCACCAACGAACCGAGCACCTCGGGCCGCGTCGGATCGCCCCAGCAGAAGTTATCCAGAAGCGCCACCTGATCGAGCGTTCCCCCCACGGCGATAATCTGGCGGATCGCCTCGTCGATCGCGGCCGCCGCCATCCAGTAGGGATCCAGATCTCCATATCGGAAGTTGATCCCATTGGAGAGGATGATCCCGCGGTCCGAGGAAAGTAAGGGTCTCACCACCGCGGCGTCCGATGGCGCCGACCCGGAAACCCCAGCCAGGGGCTTGATCACCGAGCCGCCCTGAACCTCGTGGTCGTACTGGCGGATGATCCACTCCTTGCTGCAGGTGTCCCACCAAGCCAGGAGCTTCAGGAGCTCCCCGGTCAAGTCGGTTTCAGGGGGAAGACCCGGCTCGGCGCAAGAGGGCGCCACCCAACGGCCCGGCCGGAGCACTTGGGCAACCCCCTCATGCAGAAACTCCATCGAAAGCGTGCCGACGGCATTCCCTTGGAAAAGAAGCTCCAGTTTCCCGGTATTGGTAAATTCTCCGATCGCCGCCGCGGGCACCCCATGCCAATGAAAAAGGGCAAGAAGCTTCTCGAGGGCCTCGGGCAGGACGGCCAGCACCATCCGCTCCTGCGATTCGGAGATCCAGATCTCGGTGGGGGTGAGCCCCGCGTATTTCAATGGAACTCTCTCCAAATGGACGCGAGCCCCGCAGGAGGCCCCCATCTCGCCCACAGCAGAGGATAACCCACCGGCCCCGCAGTCGGTCACCGCCTCAAAGAGTCCCTTGTCCCGGGCTATGAGCAGGGCATCGGAGAGCTTCTTCTCGGTGATCGGGTCTCCGATCTGAACCGCTGTCTGCGAGATCACCTCCGACTCACAGGTGAGCCCGATCGAGGAAAAGGTCGCCCCATGAATGCCGTCCCGGCCGGTCCGGCCTCCCGCCAGCACGACCGCCATCCCTGGCGAAACCTTCTTCTTCTCCTTGCCCTTGGGCAAAAGTCCCACGTTGCCGCAGTAAACCAGGGGGTTGCCCACAAAGCGCTCATCAAAGCAGACGGCCCCGTTCACCGTCGGGATCCCCATCTTGTTGCCGTAATCCTTGACCCCCCGAACCACCCCCTTGATGATCCGCTTGGGGTGCAGCATCCCAGGCGGCACCTCCTCGCTCGCCAGGTCAGGCGGAGCAAAACAGAAGACGTCGGTGGAGGCCACCGGCTTGGCCGAGAGCCCCGTCCCTAAGATGTCACGGATCACCCCCCCGATGCCGGTCGCAGCCCCGCCGAAGGGCTCGAGGGCGCAGGGGTGGTTGTGCGTCTCCACCTTAAAGCAGACGTTGTAAGCCTCGTCAAAAGAGATGACGCCCGAGTTATCCACAAAGACCGAGACGCACCAGGGCTTGTTGAGTTCCTGGGTGGCCCGCATGATCGTTGACTCAAGGAGATTGTCGATCGTCCTCTTGGTGGTCTGGCCGCTCAACTCTTCGGTGTAGACGATCTTGCCCCGCAGGGTCTTGTGCTTGCAGTGCTCGGACCAGGTCTGGGCCAGCGTCTCCAGCTCGATCAAGGCGGGCTCGCGCCCCTGCCCCTTGAAGTAGGACTGGATCGTCCGCATCTCCTCCAGGTTCAAGGAAAGCTGGTGATCCACGCTCACCCGCTGAAGAACGGTGTCGCTCGCCGCCAGGAGATGAACCGTTTCGATGGCAACGGCCTGAACCTGGGAGGGGCGCAGCAGGGCCTTGAGATTCTCCGGGGTGACCCGTTCCTGGATCGTGGCGTTCACCAGGAGCTTCTCGCAGATCCGGCTCATCCCATCGGACGTAAGCGGCCCGGTGAGGGTATAGGCCTTGGCCGTCCGGACCCAGGCGATGCCGGAGATCCCCAGATCCTCGGCCCCCTTCTTGAGGGAATCCTCCACCGGGTCCCGCACGCCGGGCCGGTAGATCACCTCAATGGTTGATGTTGAATCATCCCCTCTCCCCTTGCGGGAGAGGGTTAGGGTGAGGGGTTGAACTTCCACCTCCTGGGTGATCGGATCGGCCAACAGCTCTTGGCCGAGCCTCTTCAGCTCCGAGTCGCTTAAGGCGCCGCTCACATAGTAAACCGAGGCGACCGACACCTGCGCAACACCGGCGATCCCCAGATCCTGAATGTCGGCCTTGAGTCCTTCGGCCTCGGCGTCGGTAAAGCCGGCCCGGTAACGAACGGCAAAGCGCCAGGCGCTCTGCCCTGTGCCGGTTGAAGGGGTTTGTCTCTTAAGCCCCTCGGTCACAGCCCTAACCTCCTCATGATGAGAGCCTCGTGGCGAAGATGCCGTCCCACGTCGAAACAACCCCCCAGCTCTCCGGCCGAGAGGAGCCGCTTCACCTGCCGATCGCCAGCCAGCCGGCTCTTGAAATCGGGCCCACCCTTCCAGGCAGCCAGGGCGTGGCGCTGGACAATCTTGTAGGCTTCTTTGCGGGTTAGGCCCTTTCGCATAAGGGCGAGCAAAACCGACTCCGAGAAGATGAGCCCTCGGGTAAGCCGGAGGTTGGCCTCCATCCGCTTGGGATAAACCTTCAAGCCCCTCAAGATCCGCTTCATCTCGATCAGCATGAAGTCCAGGACACACGTGGCATCCGGCAGGATCACCCGCTCCACCGACGAGTGGGAGATGTCCCGCTCGTGCCAGAGGGCGATGTTTTCCAGACTGCCGGCGGCGTAGCCGCGCAGAAGCCGGCTCATCCCCGAGACCCTTTCACAGGAGACCGGATTGCGCTTGTGCGGCATCGCCGAGGAGCCGGTCTGCCCCTCTTCAAACGGCTCTTCGGCCTCCAGGACTTCGGTCCGCTGGAGGTGCCGGATCTCGGTCGCCATCCGCTCGAGCATCCCGCCAACGATCGCGAGCCGACACAAGAAGACCGCATAACCGTCCCGGGGAACCACCTGGGTCGAAATGGGAGCAGGGGCAAGCCCAAGCTTACGGCAGATGAACTTCTCGACAAAGGGGTTCAGGTGGGCGTAGGTTCCAACCGCTCCGGAGATCTTTCCGACTGCCACCCAGCGCCTCGCGTCTTGGAGCATCGCCTTCGCGCGGGTAAGCTCTGCGTAGAATACGGCGAGCTTCAGGCCGAAGGTCGTCGGCTCGGCATGAACTCCGTGGGTGCGCCCGATGCAGATTGTCTGGCGATACCGGCGGGCCTGCCGGCGCGCCGCCGCCCGCAGCTCCTCCAGGTCATCCAACAGGAGGTCGGCCGCCTCCTTAAGCTGGACGCCGGTGGCGGTATCCAGCGCATCGCTGGAAGTAAGCCCCAGGTGGAGGTACCGGGCATCTGGG
>CAYJSX010000133.1:0-4661 GCA_964372575.1 uncultured Planctomycetia bacterium | reverse complement strand
CTCATGGCCATCCATCAATTTGCATGAGTCGTGATTTTGAGATGGCCGCCACCTACCTCACCCCTGCAGGCGTTGCCAAACTGGAAAATGAGCTGGCCAAACTCAAGAGGCAGAAGCGCCGGCTCTCTGAAGAGGTAGGCAAGGCCAGGGAACTGGGCGATTTACGGGAGAACGCCGAGTACCACGCCGCCAAGGAGCGGCTCCAACATCTCCTGGAGAGGATTTATGAAATAGAGTTCAAGCTCTCCAACGTGCACGTGATCGATTCCAGCCAGCTTGATTCCAGCATGGCCTCGGTGGGGACGAGGCTTAAGGTGAAGGAGCTTGCTTCAGGTAAAGAGGAAAGCTACATCCTGGTCGGGGCCGAGGAGGCCGACCCGGCCAACGGAAAAATTTCTTTTCAATCGCCCCTGGGCCAGGCCTTCCTGGGTCGGAAGGTTAAGGAAGAGGTAACCGCGACTCTGCCAGCCGGATCCCGCTCCTACCGAATCCTCTCCATCCAACCCGCCTAGACAGGGGTGTGCTACACTGGCACCCTCGCCATGCGCGATCGATTGCTCATCTACGCGGCCGCCTTCCTGCGGGCCCTGGGGGTGGGGCTCGTGGGGGTCCTCTTCGCCATCTATCTGGGGTCGGGCGGCCTGCATGCCGGCCAGATCGGGCTGCTCGTGGCTGCCGGTATCGCGGGCAATGCCGGGGCCACCTTTTTTGTGAGCTTCTATGCCGATCGGCTGGGCCGCCGCAGGACGCTCATCTTCCTCGCGGCGCTGACGACCTTGGGCGGATTGGGCTTGGCCCTCTTTACAAACTTCTCCTTCCTTCTCGTCAGTTGTTTCCTGGGGTTGGTGAACGCCATGGGCCGGGAGCGGGGTGCCCTCTTCACGTTGGAGCAGGCGGTCATTCCGGCCACCACCGACGACCGCCACAGGACCCAGGCCCTGGCCTGGTACAACAGCGTCTTGGACTGGGGTCAGGCCCTGGGGTCGCTCCTCGCGGGGCTGCCCTTCCTCCTGAGGAGGCGTTGGGGACTGGGCGATCTGGCCTCCTATCAATGGACCTTTGCCGGCTATGCGGCCTTGGGACTGCTGTCCCTCTTCTTCTATATGGGCGTAAGCCGGAAGGCCGAAGTCTACGCCGCCGAAGGCCATCAGAAGATTTCCCCCGCCTCCCGGAAGATCATCACCCGGCTGGCCCTCCTTTTTGGGATGGACTCCATCGGTGGCGGCTTCTTACCCTCCTCCCTGATTGCCTACTGGTTCTTCAAGCGCTTTGGCGTTGGGGAGGAATGGCTGGCCCCCCTCTTCTTCATCGCCCATGTGGCGAACGCCTTCTCCTATTTGGCGGCGGCGTGGTTGTCCAAGCGGATTGGCCTGGTCCGGACGATGGTCTTCACCCATCTTCCGGCCAACCTGTGTCTGATCGCCATCCCCTTTGCCCCCACCTTGGCGATGGCGGCTTGGGTTTATCTTCTGCGCGAGTGTCTGGTCGAGATGGATGTTCCCACGCGGCAGTCTTACGTGATGGCAGTGGTGGCGCCGAGCGAGCGGACTGTGGCGGCCGGGGTGACGAATCTCACCCGCCTGGTCGCCTGGACGATTGCCCCAGGGATGGCGGGCTTCGCCATGGAGGGACTTGCCATGAGCTTGCCCCTCTTCTTGGGCGGGGGCATCAAGATCGCCTACGACCTCACCCTCTACCGCGCCTTCCGTCACGTGAGGCCCCCCGAGGAGCGATGAATCGGTGTCAGACACAGAATATTTTTATAAAGAAACGCGGTGTCTGACACTGTGTTGACTCTTATTGTGGATGGCAACAATGTGCTGGCGGCGCTGGGGCTGGCCCGCGGAGGTCCGCCCCCGGGCGAGGCCTTCCTGCAGAAACTGGAGATGGTGGCTGTCTCGAAAGATTGGGAGGTGACCGTCATCTTTGATGGGCCCGAGCGTTTTCTGCCCCGCGAGGCCGGCCCCCTGATCGTGAAATATGCCCCACCCGGCCAGAGCGCCGACAGCCTGATCGAGCGGACGGTTTACAAGATTCAGGATCGCGCAGCGATCGTCGTGGTGACCCAGGACAACGCCGAGGCCGATCTGGTCCGGGGGCTCGGCGCCGTCGTCTGGACACCCCAGCACCTTGTGGAAGAGCTAAGTCGTAAGATATAAAATGGAGTCCAGCACCATGCGACGTCCGGTTCGAATTGGAGTCATCGGCTCCGGAAGTCCGCATCCCACGTGGGATCGCTGGGCGGCTGAGGTAGGGGAGAGGGTCGCCAGGGCCGGGGCAGTTCTGGTCTGCGGGGGGCTCTCCGGTGTGATGGCGCACGCCGCCCGGGGGGCCCAAGAGACTGGAGGCCTGACGATCGGCATCCTGCCCGGAACCGACGCCAGCGAGGCCAATCCTTACATTGGCGTTGCGATTCCCACGGGGCTGGGGGAAGGGCGCAACCTCCTCGTGGTGCAGTCCTCCGACGCCCTCATTGCCATAGGCGGCGGGGCAGGAACCCTATCGGAGATCGGATTTGCCTTGAAGCTGAAAAAGCCACTCGTCCTGCTGGGCTCGTGGAGGATTCAACCTCCTCAGGGCAGCCGAAAAGAACTGCCGGAGCCTCAGAGGGCCGCCTCGGCCGAGGAGGCGGTACGGATTGCCCTGGGGCTTGCCGAGGGGGGTGCCAGGTTTAAACCTGGCACCCAGATGCACGGAGGGGCGGGGTGAGCAAGGCCATCCGACAGATCGATGAACGACTAAGCACCCTCGCCCCAGGGACCCTCCGGTACGAAACCTTGCAGGCGGCCAAGCGGTTCAAGAGCTCCTGGGTGGAGCTGGGCAGGCAGCTTTACCAGGTCTTCCAGGAGAAGGCCTTCCGCCAGTGGGGCTTCCTCACCTTTGAGGCCTACTGCGCCAAGGAAATTGGGATCAGGGCCTCCACCGCCAAGAAGCTCCTCCATTCCTACTATTTTCTTGAGAAGGAGGAGCCCACCTACCTCAAACAGCTTACCGAGGAGACCCCTTCCAAGCTCCCGAGCCCCGAGGCGGTGAACGTGCTGCGCCTCATCCGGCAGCGCAGGGAGATTTCGCCGGAGAGATACCAGCGCTTCCGCTCCTATGCCTTGGAGGAGGGCAAGGAAGCGCTGGAGCTGCGCAGAGAACTGCGAGTCCTGACGGAAGAGAGCCAGCCGGATCCGGCGGCAGCGCGTGCGGCCCGGCGGCAGGCGACCCTGCGCCGGATGGTGGGAACCTTGAAGGCGCTTCAGGAGGAATCGAAGGCCTCTGATTTTCTTCCCAGGAGACTGACGGCCCAGATCGATTCCCTCATCAAAAAATTGGAGGAGGAACTCCCATGACGAAACGGCTGCAGTCCACCCAGGCCGGCGTGACGGTGGCTCTCTTAAGGATTGTGCTGGGGACCATCTTCATCAAGGAGGGCTCTGGAAAACTTTTTGGCTGGTTTGGCGGCGGGGGCTTTGCCTCGGCCTGCGAGTACTTTACCGGGCTGGGGATCCCCTTTCCGGTCCTCAACACGATTCTGGTCTCAGGCACCGAGTTCTTCGGGGGCCTGGCCCTGCTGATCGGTTTCTTTACCCGGCTGGCCGCGATCCCGCTGGCCGTCACGATGGGGGTGGCGGTGGTCACCGCCCACCTGGGCGGCGGCTGGGGATATCCGGTCCTCATCATTGCCGTCTGCGGGGTCCTGTTTCAAAACGGGGCCGGCCCCTTTTCCCTTGACCGGGTCTTAAGCCAAGGAGACTGAGGCCCTTTCTAAGCCTTGACTTTAGCGGTAGAATACCAACGTACCGGCAGATACCGGCCCTGAACCTGACAGTGGAGGAAGGAAACCATGAAGAAAATCTTGGAGACACAGGCCAGTTGGGGAATCACCCTCGTTCGGATCACCTTAGGCTATCTCTTCATTCGTGAGGGGGCAGGCAAGCTTTTGGGATGGTTCGACGGCACGGGCTTTATCAGCACCTGTGTCGCCTTTGCCGAGAAGGGAATCCCCCTTCCTGCCTTCAACACGTGGCTGGTGGCCACGGTGGAACTCTGGGGAGGCCTGGTGCTCCTCTTTGGTTTCTTGTCCCGTGTCGCCGCGGCGCCTTTGGCGGTCTTGTTGGTTATGGAGATCATCGTCTCAGGAAAGACCGGGACTGCGGCCTGCTATTCCCTTCTCCTGGCCGCCACCTGCCTGGCTGTCTTTCAACAGGGCTCCGGCCCATTTTCTTTGGACAGGTTCTTCCTGAGGAAAAAGGGTTAGGTTCCTCCCGGCCCCTTTTTCCTTGACCGGGCCATAGGCCCAAGAGGATGGAGGCCCGGAGCTGCTCCCGGCCTACGCCGAATTGGTCAGTTCTCTGGGCCCTTTGACCTGGTCTTCCCAAAGGTTCCTTCCGGGGGCGTTATCGTGGCGGACAATCTCCTCTGGGCAGGTGCGGTGTTGAATCCCAAGGCCCGGGACCAAGAGGTCCGGGGCCCAAATCTCACCGCCAAAGTTTTCATAACTCGCGCCCTTGCAGTGGGTTAACGCTTGACGATCGGCGCATTAAAATCCTACCTGGAAATTTCCTGATACTGTCCTGATACTAAAATATGTAGGAACGGAGAGAAACACAGGGCCTATATAAAATTAGTAATACATTTTCTATTTGACATACTATTATCTTCATGGTATACTT
>CAYJSX010000132.1:0-4666 GCA_964372575.1 uncultured Planctomycetia bacterium | reverse complement strand
CGCATGGAGCTCCTTCAGGAAGACCAGACGATTTCTTCGCTTGGATCGATTCTCATCCATCACAAAGACCTTCTCAAAGAATTGGTGCAGCGGTTCGTACAGTTGGCCGTAGGTCATCAGGGCCTGGCGGTACCTCTGACGTTGAAGCTGTTCGGCCAGGACCGGTGACACCTTCTGCCAGCGCTCCCAAAGCACCTTCTCCACCGGCTCCTCGAAGGCCGAGGGATCGACCTTCCCTTCGGTTTCCTCTTTTGGGGCGGTCTTCACCATCCGGCCGGCCCGCTCGGCCACCTTCGCCGCCGTCAGGACGAGATTCCTCCCCTTGGGATCGTCCCAGAGGCCGATGAGGAGATTCAGCCGCTGCCAGGCGCCAGCCAAATCGCCAGGATCCGATGCCAAAACCGCCTCCTGCCATTCCTCCTCTTGCTGGGGATAGCGCAGGCAGGCCAGCCATTTCCATCTCTCCCGCAGGAAGGCCTGAAGCTCCTTGAGAATCGTAAGGGGCGAAACGGTCAGCCGTGGGCCCCAAGATTCTATCCCTGCCTGAAGAACCCTGTCCATGGCGAGTCCTGTCCAGGAGAAGCTGGCCGTTTCATTCGTCAAGATCCTCACTACCCCCAACGCCTGACGCCGCAGGGCGTACGGATCGGCCGATCCCGAGGGCGTAAGGCCCACGCCAAAATATCCGATCAGCGTATCGAGGCGGTCGGCCAAGCTCAAGAGGGCCCCCAAGGGACTTTTGGGCAGGGGGTCTTGCGCGCTCTTGGGATGGTACTGCTCGAGGAGGGCCTGCGCCGCTTCCTGCGGCTCGCCGCTACCGGCGGCATAGGTGCCGCCCATGACCCCTTGAAGAGAAGGAAACTCCCGAACCATCTGAGTGACCAGGTCGGCCTTGCACAAGCTAGCCGCCTTGGAGATGAGATCCTTCTTCTCATAGGAGGGCTTGACACCGTCGGCCAAGGCCTCCATCAAACGGGTGAGCCTCGGGATCCGATCGGCAACCGTGCCCAGCTTCTCATGAAAGACGACCCCTTGAAGCCCTTCGATCTTGGCCGAAAGAGGGGTCCGCACATCCTCCTCGTAAAAGAAGCGGGCGTCGGTGAACCGGGCCTCCAGGACCTGCTCGAGGTTGGAGACCACCCTCTGCTTCTGATTCGGAGAACCCTCCAGGACCGCCAGGAACTTGGGAAGGAGCTTGCCCCCTGGGCCAAAGACGCTGAACAGCTTCAGATGCTTGGCCATCGCGCAGGCCAACACCTGGGGTGGAAGATCCAGATATTCCCTCTTAAAGGAACCGGCCACTACCACCGGATCTTCGGCAAGGAACGTCACCGTGTCGAGCAACCCCTTGAACTCCTCGGTCTGGTCATCCTCCAGTCGCCCTCCCACCGAACGGGCCATGGCCTTAAGCTCGCCCAGGATTTCATCCCGCTTGGTTCTGGCGGAGGGCTTTAAGCTCGGATGAATTCCCTCTGGGGAGCGCTCAAGCGGAATCCCTTCCTGGAGCTTGACCCGCAGGCGAGCCAGGGTGGAGAAGTAGGCCGACGGCGAAGAAACAGAAATCCCTCGGGGCCTTGCCCTGCGGGGGCCAAAGGTGACGCGGCCAGACTTCAAGCGTCCCACCGGGCAGGAAACCGGCGCGGAACCGTAGAGGGCCAGCAGCCATCGGATCGGCCTGGCAAAACGGACTCCGGTTTCGTCCCACCGCATCGTCTTAGGGAAGTAGATCTTCTCGATGATGCGGGCAATGGCCTGGCTTAAAACCTGAGGGGCTGACAGGGAGCGCTCCAAGACAAGCCGCCTCCCCCGGGTACCGGCGCGCACCTGAAGCTGGGAAACCTTCACCCCCTGCTTCTTGGCAAAGCCCAGGGCCGCTGGGGTGAACCGGCCCTGGGAATCAACGGCGATCGCCTCCGGCGGGCCCTCCACCACCTCTTGGACCTTCGCCTCTACCCCTTGAACCCAAACGACCAATCGGCGAGGCGCGGCAAAGACCCTGACCTTTTCCCAGCTCACCTTAAGCTCGGATAAGATCGAAGCCGCGGCGAAGCCCAAACCGCTGGAGGAGGCCCCGGAGGCGCTCTCAGGCAGCAGGCCCGCCAGATAATCGGAGGGAAGTTCTTCGCAGCCGATCTCCAGCAGAAAGTCCTGGGTCACGCCGGCCTTCCCCCCGGCTCAAGCCTTTCGAGGTAGCTCTGGGCGCACCGCTTGGCCAGGTTGCGGATCCCCGCGATCAAGGTGGGGCGCTCGTTGACGCTGACCGCCCCGCGCGCGTCCAAGAGGTTAAAGGCATGCGAGGCCTTGAGGAGCTCCTCGTAGGCCGGCCAGAGGAGCCCTGCCTGAAGAAGCTTCTTGGATTGGTCAAAGGCCTCTTCAAAGGTTCGCCTCTTAAGGGTCACATCGGCGGCCTCGAAGTTGTAGCGGCACCCTTCCACCTCGGCCTCGCGGTGGAGGTCGCCGTACGTGAAGGCTTCATTCCAATCGATCGCGTAGAGGTCAAGCTTGCCCTGGAGGAACATGGCGATCCGCTCCAGGCCATAGGTGAGTTCTGCCGAAATCACCGGAAGGTCAATCCCTCCCACCTGCTGGAAATAGGTAAACTGGGTCACCTCCAACCCGTCGAGCCACACCTCCCAACCGAGGCCCCAGGCCCCAAGGGTGGGAGACTCCCAATCGTCCTGAACAAAACGCAGGTCATGGGCGGCCAGATCAATCCCCAGGTTCTTTAAGCTGGCCAGGTAAATCGCCTGCACCTGGTCGGGGGCCGGTTTTAAGATCACCTGGTACTGGTAATACCGCTGGGCCCTCAAGGGATTCTGGGCGTAGCGGCCGTCGGTGGGGCGACGGCAGGGCTGAAGGAAGGCCGTCTTCCAGGGCTGCGGGCCCAGCGCCTTGAAAAAGGTGAGGGGGTGAAAGGTACCGGCCCCCATCTCCATGTCGTAAGGTTGGGCGATGAGACACCCCTGGTCGGCCCAGAATCTTTCCAGCCGCAGGATGAGCTCCTGGAAGCTGACCGCGGTGGACTTCTTCTTCCGGCCGGCCACGGTCATCTCGAGGCCCCCTTCTTGCTTTCGCCTGCCTGTCCCTGCCCGTCCCTGCCTGTTTCTGCCCGTCCCTGTCCGTCCGGCAGGCGGGCGGCAGGCAGGCAAGAAAGCAGGGGGCTGAGAGATCTCACGAGATTCAGCTCGCGCAGGAATTGCCGGCTGGGCAGCGGACGGTGCAGCGCCCCGCTTAAGGAATCTTCCAGAACGGGCTCAAGCTCCTGTGCCACGCCGCGGCTTACGCGAATCGACGCGGCCTTCTCCGGCGCGGCGGCGGCCAACTGCCGCAGGGTCAAGCGTCCTCCCGGAGAAAGAGCCAAACGATCCGGATCGGCCAGCAGGCCATTGGCCTTAAGAAGCTGGACCTCCAGCAGGCACGTCATCGACCCGGGATCGGCCCCCTGCCCCAGGGCCGAAAGCAGGTTGTAAAGCCAACGGAAGATCTGCGGGTTCGGGTCTAAGGTCTCGGTCATCGCGTCCACCAGATCGAGGAAGCAACAGGCGGCAGACAGGCGCGTAAGATCTCTTCGCAGCGGATCAAAGGCCTCCAAAAGATCGCAGCCGCCCACGAGACTCACCGGGGAGCGGCGCCTCTCGTAGACTACCATCGCCTGGAGGGTGAGCGGTTCCAGATACCAGGGGACTGCGGCCCGCGCCCCGCGCACCCCCTTGATCAGTCCACGGATCTTGCCCAGATCCTCGGTGTAGGCGGTGAGGAGCAAACTGGTTTCGCGGATCTCCTGGCAACGAAGGACGATCCCCCGGGTCTTGGTCAGCCCCATCTTCAGGTTGACCCTCTGGGGGGTGGCTTCACCGTGGGGCCCACCACACCGCCTGAGATCACGAGCTTGAGCCCCTCCTCCACCGACATCGAAAGAGGGATCAGCGCCTCCCGATCGGCCAGGATGAGATACCCTGAGGTGGGGTTGGGGGTTGTGGGAACAAAAACATTCACCACCTGCTCAGGGGTCTTCTCCTGAATCTCTCCCTTGCCCTCGGAGGTTACAAAGCCGAGCGCATAGAGCCCCTTGCGGGGCCACTCGAGCAGGACCACCCGGTGAAAGGCCCCGGCGGCTCCACCGCCGAAGGCGTCGGCGATCTCCCGGATGGTCCCGTAGACCTTGCCCACCATGGGGACCTTGCGCAAAAGCTGCTCCCCGACTCCAAAGAAGCGACGGATCATCAGGATCCGAGTTCCAGAACCGATGGCGGTAACGATCAGGACCAGGGCCCCGACGATCGCCAACCGAGCCAGGACCATGGCCCATCCTGAGGCGATCCAGGGGCTGATCAGCCGCGCCAGAGGATTCACAAACCAAGAAGCCCCCCAACCTAATAGGGTCTTTAAAACGAGGTAGGTCAATACCGCCGGAAGGATCACGACGAGGCCCGTTAGGAAATTCCTCCACAGCGCCCGTATCACCCCGCCCCTCCTGCCGCCTGCATTGGAGATCTCATATCTGAATATCCCAATCCTGCTCGCATGTTGGCGCCCTGAAGGCCAACGTCGGCAGGGGCGGGGTCAACCCCCCACCTCTTGGCAATCCTACTCGAGCCCGCCCTCGGGGGAGGGCTGTTCTGCGAAGCTCGGAACTCCCACTCGGCAACAGGGGTTCGCCGTACGC
>CAYJSX010000131.1:1883-4680 GCA_964372575.1 uncultured Planctomycetia bacterium | reverse complement strand
ACGCTGCTGGGCCGGCGGCTCTTTTACACGCAAGCGGACCTGGAGGAGATCCGGGGCCGAGGGGATTTGAACCTCTGGAGCCAACGAAAGTCCGACACTGCATGCCAGGACCCTTAAGGACCGGGACGTTAGCGCAGGAGGGGAAGCTGGAGCCAGAGGAGGACGAAGGCGAGCGCCAGGGTGGGCAGGGTAACGGCCAGCCCGGGCCCCAGCCAGCGCCCGAACCGCACAGGGTGGTTCTCTTTCTCGAGCATGCCGATGGCCACGATGTTGGCGGTGGAGCCGATCATCGTGGCGTTGCCGCCGAAGGTCCCGCCGAAGAGGAGTCCCCACCAGAGGGCGGAAATCGGAAGACCCGCGGCCCCCAGGTCGGCCACAATCGGGACAAAGGTGGCCACCACCAGGATGTTGTCCAGAAAAGCGGTTAAGACAGCCGCAAGCAGCAGGATAAGCCCCAGGAGAAGTGCCTCATTGGAACCGGCCACCGCCAGAAGTCCCTGGGCGATCCGGTCGGTCACCCCGACATAGCGCAGCGTCCCCACCGAAGCGAACAAGAGCAGGAAAAAAGCCAGCGTCCACCAGTCAACCCGTTTTTCCACCAGTTCCCTCGCCTTTTCCCCCTCAACCAGGAGGGCCAACCCTGCCATCAGGAAGGGCACCCCCAGGAGCAAGGTGTTCTTGGGCAGATGAAGCAGATGCTCCGCCTGGTGGTGAAAGATGAGCCCCAGGATGGTAGCCCCGAAAAAGAGACTGGCGGTCCGAAACTCCTTCTGGCTGAACTGCTCCACCTCAATGGGCTCTTCTTTGGCCTTGCGGATGGCGGCCGTCAAGGCCTCAAGGGGTTTGCGGAAATAAAGAAAAGAGATGCCGATCGTGAGAATCAGCGCCGCCAGCGCGATGGGGCTGGCCCACCTTAAGAAATCCGAGAAAGATAAACCCGCCCGCAGGGCGATCAGAACGCCGATCGGGTTGCCGACCACCGTGGCGCTGGAGCCGATGTTGGTGGCCAGGACGATCATGACGACGTAAGGAAAGGGGTCCAACTTAAACCGCCGGGTCAAGGAGAGGGTCAGGGAGGTCATAAAGAGGATGGAGGTTACCTCATCCACCAGGGCGGCCGAGACGCTAGCGAACGTCATCATGGCGGCAAAGAGGAGGTGGGGCATCCGGTCGATGCCGGCCAGCAAACGCTCCAGGAGCACCTCAAAAAACTTGCGCTCTTCCAAAAACCCGATCACCAGCATCATGGCGACCAAAAAGAGAATGATGTCCACGTTGGCGAATTCAATGAGGTGGGGAATATCAATCACGCGGGCGGCCAACAGGAAGGCCATCCCCAGCAGGGCGAAGGCCAACCGAAAGGGCCAGTAGAAGAGGGTTCCCAGGATGAAGCTGGCAAAGATCGAGACGGCGAGAACCTGCTTGGCGGTCAGGCCAACGCCCAGGCTCGCGGCCACCGCCAAGAGCAGAAGCCCCAGGAACCAGGGAAGCTTCTTCATGCGTTTTCCACAGGAGGGGTCTGACCCCTCATGTTGAAAACTCGTCGGCAAGGAGGGTGGCCCGGTTGCGGTAAACCTCCAGGAAGCCTTGGCCCTGAAGATGAAGGGTCACCGCTTCCCCTGGGCCGGTTCGGTAGACAACCTTCCCCGTGGTGAGGGACGTTATTAGGGGAGCGTGGTTGGCCAAGACTCCCAGGTACCCCAAGGCCGCCGGCGCCACCAGCGAGATCACCTCCCCGGAAAAAACCCTGTGCCGCGGGGTGAGGATCTCCAGCGAAAAGCTTTTCTCCATCGGACCTTAAGCAGTAACCTCTTTGAGCTTCTCCCCCTGGGCGACCGCCTCTGACAGCGGGCCGCACATATAAAAACTTTGCTCGGGAAGATCGTCCAGCTTGCCCTCCACGATCTGCCGGAAGCCCGAGAGGGTATCCTTGAGCTTCACGTATTTGCCGGAGCGGCCGGTGAAGGCCTCGGCCACGAAGAAGGGCTGGGAGAGGAAGCGCTGAATCTTCCTGGCGCGGGAGACGATCAGCTTATCCTCCTCGGAGAGCTCGTCGATGCCGAGGATGGCGATGATGTCCCGAAGGTCCTTGTACCGCTGGAGGATCTGCTGGAGCGACCGGGCCACGCGGTAATGCTCCTCCCCACCGAGCCTGGGATCCAGGATCCGGGAGGTCGACTCCAGCGGGTCCACCGCCGGATAGATCCCGAGCTCCGCGATCTGGCGCGAGAGCACGGTGGTGGCGTCCAGGTGCGAGAAGGTGGTGGCCGGGGCAGGGTCGGTGAGGTCGTCGGCCGGAACGTAGATCGCCTGCACCGAAGTAATGGAACCCCGCTGGGTGGAGGTGATTCGCTCCTGGAGCTGGGCCATCTCGGTGGCGAGGTTCGGCTGATAACCCACCGCTGAGGGCATCCTCCCCAGGAGGGTGGAAACCTCCGAGCCGGCCTGGACGAACCGGAAGATGTTGTCGATAAAGAGGAGCACATCCCGCCCCTCCTCGTCCCGAAAATATTCGGCCATCGTCAAGGCCGAAAGGGCCACCCGCAGCCGGGCCCCCGGGGGCTCATTCATCTGGCCAAAGACGAGGGCCGTTTTCTTGACGACACCGGATTCGTTGAGCTGAAGCCACAGGTCGTTTCCCTCGCGGGTCCTTTCACCCACGCCGCCAAAGACCGAAACCCCTCCGTGCTCGGTGGCGATGTTCCGGATGAGCTCCATTAGGATCACCGTCTTGCCCACCCCGGCCCCGCCGAACATGCCGACCTTGCCCCCCTTGACGTATGGAGCCAGCAGGTCA
>CAYJSX010000131.1:0-1873 GCA_964372575.1 uncultured Planctomycetia bacterium | reverse complement strand
CCGGTTTCGAGGATCGCGGAGACCGGGGTCTGCTCTTCAATGGAAGGGGGCTTGCGGTGATTCGGATAGCGCTTGTCCGGCTCCGGAAGGGGGCCCTTTTCGTCGATGGGCTGGCCCAAGAGATTGAAGATCCGGCCTAAGCACTGCGGGCCGACCGGCACCGAGATGGGAGCCCCCAGGTCCTTGGCCTTCATGCCGCGCGTCAGGCCGTCGGTCGCGGCCATCGCGATGCAGCGGACCACGTTGTTGCCCACGTGCTGGGCCACCTCGAGGGTGAGGTTGATTCCCCCCTGGGCTTCCTCGATCTTCACCGCGTGAGTGATCTGGGGGAGCGCCTCGTTGGGGAATTGGATGTCGACGCTCGGACCGATGACTTGCACCACCGTGCCTTGGGCCATGGGACTCCTACCTTAGGGCCTCGGCGCCGCTGACCACCTCGATGAGCTCTTTGGTGATGGCCGCCTGCCGTGCCTTGTTTCTTAAAAGGGTTAAGAGATCGATCATCTCTGAGGCGTTGTCGGTAGCGTTCTTCATCGCGATCATCCGGGCCGAATGCTCTGCGGTCAAGGCCGAGAGGAGGATCTCCTGGAAGGCCACCTCCAGCCCTCGACGAAGGAGCCGATCCCCCAGGGCGAGGGAGGAAGGCTCTGTGAGGAGCCTTTCCGGAAGCGCAGGGGCAACAGGGCGCGTAAGAGGAAGCAACCGAACCACCACCGGTTTAAACCGAAGGGCCGACAGAAATTGGGTGTAGGCCACCCAGAGGCAAGAGACCTTCTGAGCCAGGAAGAGCTCTGTCAACCAGGCGAGCAGCCGGGCCGCCCGCTCGGCCTCAAGGCGGCCGCTCCAATCCAGGATCTCTTTAAGCGGCGAGATGCCCCGTCGAGCAAAATAGCGGCTGCCCTTTTTACCCAGGGCGATCAACTGGTTCCTCGGATGCTCTCGGAGAAAACCCTCGGCCAGGGCGATCGTCCGATCGTTGTACGTGCCGCACAGACCGGTGTTGGAGGTGACGACCAAGAGACCCACAGGAGGAGTCGTCATGGCGAATCTGTCTTTGGCAGATGAAGCCATCTCGCTTTGAGATTGCTTCGTCGGCCCCTGGGGCCTCCTCGCAATGACGGAAGATTCTAGCAGGGGGTGCTGAAAATCCGGGAAGGAAGCCAAGAAACGCTCCCCCATCAACTTCAGGCCATCGGCATACGGCTTGAATCCCAGGAACTCCTCCTGCAGGCGGCGCAGCTTCGCCCCAGAGACCATCTGCATGGCCTTCGTGATCTTTCGGGTGTTTTCCACCGAGCGGACTCGCTGTCGGAGGGTACGCAGGTCGGACATCAGAAGCTGGCCTTGAGTTTCTGGATGGCCTCGGCGAGCCTGGCCCGGATGGGCGGTTCGATCACCTTCTTGGTTTGAATCTCATGCTGCACGTCCGGATACTGACTCTGGACGAGGCGAAGGAGCTCCCGCTCGAAGCGGGGGACCTGATCCCTGGGAAGCTCGTCCAGGAAGCCCTCGGTGCCGGCAAAGATCGCAATCACCTGGTCGGCCAGCGTTGCCGGTTGAACCTGGTCCTGCTTCAAGAGCTCGACCATCCGCTCCCCGCGGGTGAGCTGGGCTTGGGTGGCCTTGTCCAACTCTGAACCGAACTGGGTGAAGGCGTACAGCTCCCGGTATTGGGCCAGGTCGAGCCGCAGCCGTCCGGCCACCTGCTTCATCGCCTTGGTCTGGGCGTTGCCTCCGACCCGGGAGACCGAGAGCCCCACGTTGATGGCCGGCCGCACGCCGGCGTAGAAGAGATCCGACTCCAGATAGATCTGCCCATCGGTGATCGAGATGACGTTGGTCGGGATGTAGGCGGAGACGTCGCCGGCCTGCG
>CAYJSX010000130.1:0-4732 GCA_964372575.1 uncultured Planctomycetia bacterium | reverse complement strand
GAGGAGGCCCGGCGGATGGGGCGCGGGACCATTGGGATCACCGCTCACCTGGGCAACTACGAACTGGCCGGGGCCTATTTTTCGATGTCCGGATTCCCGGTCCATGCCGTGGTCCTGACCCACCAGAACCGCTGGGTCGATCGGTTTTTCAACCGGCAGCGCCAGCGGGTCGGCATGAGGCCGATTCCGATTCAGCAGATGAGCCGCCGAGAGTTTTTAGATCGGGTGGGATCGGTTTTTAAGAAGAATGAGATGCTGGCGCTGCTGGGAGACCGGGACTTCTTTCATCACGGCCTTACCCTAGAGCTTTTTGGTCGGCCGATTCAGATCCCCTCCGGTCCAGCCGCTTTCTGCGTACGCCACCAGGCCCCCGTGGTGCCCACCTTCATGGTTCGGGAGCCCGACGGGAAGTACCGTTTCTTTATCGAACGACCCCTCCTGCCTGCCGAGGGGCTTTCGGTCAAAGAGGCGCAGGCCCAGGTGACGCGAGAATGCCTGGCCGTGATGAAGCGTTTTATCGAGCGCTATCCCACCCAATGGTACCTCTTTCAGGAGTTCTGGAAGCCGCCGCCCGCCCTGGTGCTCTAGGGGCGCCTGCGATGGATGTCCCTTACGCGGGGAAGGTGTGGGTGATCATCCCGGCCTACCAGGCACAGGGCTCCATTGGCCCCTTGGCGGGCCAGATTGTGGCGCAGGGCCTGCCGGTTCTGGTGGTGGACGACGCCTCTTCCGACGCCACCGCCGAGGAGGCACGGAAGGCCGGTGCGGCGGTCCTTGTCCGCGATCACAACGGCGGCAAGGGAAGGGCGCTTCAGGACGGCTTCCGGTACGCCCTCGGGCACGGCTGTGAGTGGGTCCTCACGATGGACTCCGACGGCCAGCACCTGACTTCTGAGATCCCCCTGTTTCTTGCGGCTTCGCACCAGGCCCCGGGGCAGCTCATCGTCGGCAATCGGATGCACCTCCCCCGAGGAATGCCGCTCGATCGCTGGCTGACCAACCGCTTCATGTCCTGGCTTCTTTCTCTCCTCGCCAGGACTCAGATCCCGGATACCCAATGCGGCTTCCGAATGATCCCTCGCGGTCTCTTGGAGAAGATCACCTTAAGCTCGGACCGGTTCGAGATCGAATCGGAGATGGTCTTAAAATCGATCTGGGCCGGCTTCCAGGTGGCCTCGATCCCGATCTCCTCGGTTTACAGCGGGAGGCACCTCAGCTTCATCCGCCCCCTCCAGGATACGCTGCGCTTCATCGCCATGCTCTGGCGCACCCGCCGCCCCCGATGATTCCTCCATCTTCAAATTGCTCGCCAGACCCTCACCGATCGACTGGTTCACTCGGGGTCCTGTCAAGGGGCAGCCCAGCCCACCCTCGGCCACCCCTCGGTCCGGTGGCTCGCGTCCCTGTCTGCCTCGGACTGGGTGCTCGGCGCTTCGCTTGCAGAACCTCGGCGTCCACCGTGGGCCAAAACAAGCGGGGGGTGGTGATACAAATGGCGCCGTTTCCGTTGCGCTTCGCGCCTGCGCTCCTCCCAGACCCAGCCCTCTTCGGTGTGGGACCGCCCCGTCAGACAATGCTCCGCAAGCCCCCAGCCCTTGGGTGGCCCGAGGCCAGGGCCAGGAGTGCGGTCGAGACGCCCGCAGGGGGATGGGCTGTGAAGGCACTAGGAGTCCCGAGCGGTCATGGTGTCACCAGGACGGAGTCCTCCTCATGACGAGCGAGGGACTCCTCGTAGCGCCGCCGGACACGCTGGGTCCGGCAAGCGTGCCTGAACAGCCCGACCCCGAGGACGGGCTCAACCCGGATGCCCCGAGCTGGGGTTTCCTGCAGCCGGCAGATAGTCTATGGGGTGGCTAGGTGAGGTTTGAGGCGCAGCGGAGGCGGATGGTGGCCGATCAGCTGGTGGCTCGGGACATCCGAGATCCCAAGGTCCTTCAGGCCATGCAGAAGATTCCCAGGCACCTCTTTGTCCCAGAAGAATATCGTGCCAAGAGCTACACCGACCATCCCCTGCCCATCGGCGAGGGCCAGACCATCTCCCAGCCCTACATGGTGGCCCTGATGACGCAGGAGCTGGAGCTTGAGCCTACCGATCGGGTTTTGGACATCGGGACCGGCTCCGGCTATCAGACGGCGGTCCTAAGTTTGCTCTCCCAGCGGGTTTACTCGATCGAACGAATCCCGATACTCGCCGAAAGGGCCGCCAAGACCTTGGAAGCGCTTCAGATCAAGAATGTGGACATCCGGGTGGCGGACGGCAGTCCAGGACTTCCGGAGGAGGCCCCTTTTGATGCCATCCTGGTGACGGCCGCCGCCCCGCAAGTTCCAAAGGGCCTGGTGGAACAATTGGCCGAGGGCGGAAGGCTGGTTCTTCCGGTCGGCTCCACATTGTCTCAAACCCTGACGGTGGTCAAGAGGCTTGCCTCCGGCACCCAGACCTGCGAAGTTTGCGGCTGCGTCTTTGTTCCTTTGATCGGGCGATGGGGCTGGAAAGAAGGAGAGGTTTCCTCAGAGGAGTCTTATCTTCTGTGATCCACACGTTGATCGAGAAGCTCTCCGGCTTGTCGCCTGAGCTGATCACCTTCTTGGTGGCGGCCTTGCCTGTTGCAGAAGTTCGAGGCGCCATCCCGGTAGGGATTGCCCTCCACCTCTCCTATCCCGAGGCCTTCTGTTGGGCGGTCTTAGGTAATCTGCTTCCCGTGGTGCCTCTGCTCCTCTTCTTGGACCCGGTGGCCGACTGGCTGCGCCGTTTTCCGATTTGGAGAAGCTTCTTTGAGTGGCTCTTTGCCCGGGCCGCTGCCAAGGGAAAGATCGTTGAGCGGTATGAGGCACTGGGGCTGGCCATCTTTGTCGCCATTCCCTTACCGATGACCGGCGCCTGGACAGGATGCGCGGTGGCCTCTTTGTTCAAGCTGCGCTTCGTAAGCGCCCTCTGGTCCATCGCGGCAGGGGTGCTGGGGGCGGGCCTCTTGGTTTCTCTGGCCGTCTTCACCGGAATCCAATCTTCTTTTCAGCTTGATTTTTTGGACGTCGTTTAAGTAAAATAGCACCCACATAGACATCGTGTGAGGGAAGCCCCGGGAGCCCTGAGCATGCGGGCTTAAACGGGCGCGGCCCCGCCACTGTAGACCTGCTCCCGCCCAGACCCCTGGCGGGAGAAAACCTTCGCGAAAAGACCACTGCCTGCCAAAAAATTGGTGGGTGGGAAGGTGTGCGAAAGGGCAGGTAAGCCAGGAGACCTCGCGGTGTCATCATAAGAAGGAGTTGAACCCGATGTTCCTTCGAAGGGAAGGGACAGGCCATGGCCTCGTTTCCTTGTAGGAGCGAGGCTTATCTTTTGAGGCCAGGGGAGCTTGCCCTGGTGACCGGAGGGGCCCGCTCCGGCAAAAGCCGCTTTGCCCTCCAGCTCGCCCAAGAGGGGCCCTTTAAGAGGCGGCTCTTTGTGGCCACGGCCGTTGCCACCGACCCAGAAATGCGCCGGCGGATCGCCCGCCATCGCCGCCAAAGAAACGGCCTCTGGCAGACCCTGGAAGAGCCGCTTCGCCTGCCCGAGCGTCTGCCTTCCACCGGTCTTGGCCCTGGTGGAATGGTCCTGGTCGATTGTCTTGCCACCTTTGTGACGAACCTTCTTCTGGCCAAGCGCTCTGGCGCCGAGGTTCTTTCCCGGATCCGGGGGATGATCCGCCGGCTTCACCATCGCGGCCTTTCATCGATCCTGGTGACCAATGAGGTAGGGTTGGGGATCGTGCCGGAGTATCCCCTGGGTAGGGCCTTTCGCGACTTATTGGGGCAGGTGAATCAAACGGCTGCTGTCTGCGCCGACCGCGTCTATCTTTTGGTGGCCGGCATACCGATGAGGATCAAGTGAGTTATCCACAGCTGGGGTCTGACCCCAAATGTTGAAAACTTCTATCATTGCGCCGATCGATGAGGAGGCTCAAGCGCAGGCGCGGCAGCATCTGGACTCTCTCACCAAGCCGCTTAAGTCGCTGGGCCGCCTGGAGGAGTTGGGGATCCGCTTGGCAGGGATCACCGGAAAACCGCTGCCCTCTTTGCGGCGGAAGGTGATCTTCACCGCGGCTGCTGATCATGGGGTTGTTGAAGAGGGAGTGTCCGCTTTTCCGCAGGAGGTGACGACCCAGATGGTTCTCAACTTCCTGCGGGGCGGGGCCGGGATCAATGTGCTGGCCCGTTACGCCGGCAGCGAGGTGCTTGTGGTGGATGCCGGGGTGGCAGGGGATCTGCCGGTCGCCGAAGGGCTTCTGACGGTCAAGATCCAGCGCGGCACTGAAAACATGGCCCGCGGGCCTGCCATGACCAAGCCCCAAGCCCACCAGATCGTGGAGGCCGGCTCTCAACTGTTCCACTCCATCCACGCCAAAGATCCGATCCATCTCGTGGGCCTGGGCGAAATGGGGATCGGTAACACCACCGCAAGCGCGGCCCTGACGGCCTGCCTGACCGGTGCGGCGGTCCCTGTGGTGACCGGGCGAGGAACCGGGCTCACCGATGAGGCGTTGGCGCGCAAGGTCCGGGTCATTGAAACGGCCCTTAAGGTCAATCGGCCTGACCCGCAGGATCCCTTGGACTGCTTGGCCAAGGTGGGAGGCTTTGAGATTGGCTGCTTGGCGGGCATTGCCCTGGCGGCCGCGTCGGCCAGGGTTCCTGTGGTGATGGCTGGCTTCATCTCAACGACGGCGGCCTTTCTCGCCTACCGGATCTCCCCCGAGAT
>CAYJSX010000129.1:0-4745 GCA_964372575.1 uncultured Planctomycetia bacterium | reverse complement strand
CCGAAGACCCGGAGCAGGACTTTATGCCTTGCCCGGGGGAGGTCACCTATTATCAGCCTCCGGGCGGACCCAACGTCCGGGTGGACAGCCATCTCTACGCCGGCTACAAGGTTCCTCCCCACTACGACTCCCTCCTGGCCAAGGTGATCGTCCATGGCCGCGACCGGCGGGAGGCGATCGCGGTGATGCGTCGGGCCTTGGAGGAGATGGTGGTGGAGCCGGTCAAGACCACGATTCCCTTTCTCCGCCGGGTGATGGAGAACCCCGACTTCCTGGCCGGTCGGTACGCCACCGATTTTGTGGAGCGACTCCTGGGCACCTCCAAGGTCCCCAGCGAGCTGGTGGGGACCTAGCCGTGTCCAAGAAGACCGATCTGGGAGCAGTCCAGATCCACAACGAGGTGATCGGATCGATCGCCGCCACGGCTGCCAAGGAGGTGGCCGGGGTGGTGGGGATTTGGAAGCCCTTCTGGCCTTGGGGTGGCCCCAGCGGGGTCCGGGTGGAAACGCGGGAGCAGGAGGCCCGGATTTGGATTTCACTGGTGGTAGAGTATGGGGTAAGTCTTCCGCATGTAGCGGCAGGGGTCCAGGAGCGGGTGTCTGAGATGGTGGAACGGATGACCCATCTGCCGGTTACCGAGGTACATGTGAGCGTCCATCACGTGCAGGCGAAAGGAAACTGAAGATGAAACTCTTCTTGTGGATCATCATGACGCTGTACCTGATCTTGTTCATCCTGATGGGGTTGGGCTTGATGGCCTTCGCCCTCCACTGGGTTCCTCTGGAAAGGGCCCTCTGGTTCCTGGAGGCGGTCTACAACGATGAAAGGTTGAGGGCCTGGTGTCTGGTGACCGGAGCAGGGTTGGTGCTCCTCAACTGGGTGGTGGCCCAACTCTCCCTGGCCAGGGCCCAGCGGCAAAAGACGATCGCCTTTGAGAATCCGGACGGCCAGGTCACGGTTTCCCTTTCGGCCATTGAGGATTTCATCCGTCGTTCCACCCAGGAGATGGAGGAGGTCAAGGATTTGCGCTGCGATGTTGTGGCGGCCAAGGGCAAGATCTGGGTTCGCTGCCGCGTCACCCTTTGGTCTGAGGCGCACATCCCCGAGGCCACCGAGCGGCTCCAGGCCCTGGTCAAGTCGAGGGTCCAGGAGATGCTCTCTGGGGTGGAGGAGCCGGTGGCGGTGAAGGTCCATGTGGCCAAGATCTCGCACCGGCATGAGAAGGAATCCAAGTCTTCCAAGAAGGATGAGACCCTTGCCCCTCCCTTCCGGGGGTTTGACTACGGCGGTGGGGACGTTCGGTGACCACTTCCATTAAGCGGATTGGGGTTCTCACCGGAGGGGGAGACTGCCCAGGCTTAAACTCGGTGATCCGAGCGATCGTCCGCCGCGCCCTTGCCGATGGGATTGAGGTGGTGGGGATCAAGAACGGCTACAGGGGCTTGATCGAGAAGGAGGCGTTGCCTCTCGATCTGACGTCGGTCTCCGGTATTCTGCCTAAGGGCGGCACGATTCTGGGGACTTCCCGCACCAATCCCTACAAGGATCCGAATTCCGTGGCGAACCTTAAGAAGAACTACTCCTCCTTGGGGCTGGACGCCCTGATCGCCATTGGCGGGGAAGACACCTTGGGGGTGGCCTCCAAGCTTGTCAAGGAGGGCCTTCGGGTCGTGGGGGTGCCCAAGACGATCGACAACGACCTCTCTGCAACCGATTTCACCTTTGGCTTTGACACCGCCGTGAACACCGCCATGGAATCGATCGACCGCCTCCACACCACGGCGGAGAGCCACCACCGGATCATGGTGGTGGAGGTGATGGGCCGCGACGCCGGATGGATTGCCGTGTACGCCGGCATCGCCGGCGGGGCCGATGTGATCCTCATCCCGGAGGTTCCGATCAACCTCGAAGAGGTTTGTTCTGTCTTGAAGAAACGGCACCAGCGGGGCAAGACCTTCTCGATTGTGGTGGTGGCCGAGGGAGCGAAGATGGCCGGAGGCAAGGCCTCCTTTTCCGTAGGCGGCAAGCGGGATGAATTTGGCCATCTCCGGCTGGAGGGGGTGGGGCATGCCTTGAGCAAAATCATCGGGGAGAAAACCGGTTTTGAGACTCGGGTCACCGTGTTGGGGCACGTCCAGCGGGGCGGATCCCCCACCGCCTTCGACCGGGTTCTGGGGACTCGTTTTGGGGTCAAGGCGGTCGAGCTGGTCTTGACCGGAGAGTTTGGGAAGATGCCCTCCTTGAAGGGGAACGCCATCGTGACCGTCCCCATCGCCTCTGCGGTCCAGAGGCTTAAAACCGTAGACCAGGAGCTGTACAACCTTGCCAAGATCTTCTTTGGATAGTTTTGCCCCGGCCATCGAGGCCGGGCTTGCCGAAAGCATCCAGACCAAGGAAAAGGTCTTAAGGGCCCTGGTTCCGGTGATCGAGCGGGTGGCCCGGCGCAGGAGCTCCTCCTTGGAAAGGGGAGGCAAACTCCTCCTCGTTGGAAACGGGGGCTCAGCGGCCGACAGCCAGCACATCGCCGCTGAGCTTGTCGGAAAGCTCAAGACCAGGCGGCGGGCCCTGTCGGCCCTGGCGCTGACCACCGACACCTCCAACCTCACGGCCCTGGCCAACGACTTTGGGTACGACGAGGTCTTCAAGCGCCAGGTGGAGGCCTTGGGCCTTGCCGGGGATGTCGCCGTGGGCATTTCCACCAGCGGCCACTCTCCGAATGTCTTGGCCGCCATCGAGAAGGCGAACGAGATCGGGCTGATCACCGTCGCCTTCACCGGCCGAGATGGGGGCCCCTTGGCTAAGAAGGTTCAAGAGGCGATCGTCATCCCCTCCGATTCCACCCAAAGGATTCAAGAAGCCCACATCACCATCGCCCACGTCCTCTGCGAGCTGGTTGAAGACCATTTCAGCCATGCCCCCTAGGATATCCCCGGGCGAGGTCCTGCCGCTTCCTCGACTCGTTGCGATCGTCAAGCGCCTCCGGCGCCAAGGGGTGAAGGTTGCCTTCACCAACGGCTGCTTTGATCTCCTGCACGCAGGACATCTCGCGGTCCTGGAAGCGGTGAAACAGAAGGCCGATTGTCTCATCGTGGGGGTGAACTCCGACCGATCGGTCCGGCGCCTCAAAGGGGCTGGAAGGCCCCTGGTGCCGGCCTCACAGCGGGCTCGGCTCGTCGCCGGCTTAAGGGCCGTCGATTTTGTGACGATCTTTGATGACGCCACCCCCCTTAAGATCATCCAGGCCCTTCGTCCAGACCTGTTGGCCAAGGGGGGGGATTGGAGGCGTTCTCAGATCGTGGGGGCCGATTTCGTCCAATCGTACGGCGGCAGGGTGGTGACGGTGCCTTACCTCGCCGGGCATTCCACCACCGGCTTCATCCGACGGATCCGCCGTTGAGGCCGGCTTTGCCCAAGGGAACCCTTCGGGTCATCGATGCCAATCTCAACCGGGCCCGTGAGGGCTTAAGGGTCTGTGAAGAGGTGGCCCGCTTTTGCCTGGAGGATGCCGGCTTGACCCGCCAGTGCCAGCGGCTGCGCCACGAGCTTTCCAGGTTGGCCTTGAGGATTCCTTCTTCCGGTTTGCTCGAGGTCCGCGATTCCAGCCAAGATGTGGGACACCCTTCCCGAAGGGGCGCTGTCAGCCGCCACCGGGCGGTCCAAGACGTGATCCTGGCCAATGCCCGGCGGGTGGAAGAGTCTCTTCGGGTGTTGGAGGAATTTACCCGATTGACCTCGGTTTCCCGGGCCCAGGATTTTGGGAAGCTCCGATTTAAGGTCTACCACCTTGAGCAGCTCCTCCTTTCAAAGGGTTCGGCTCTACGCCATTGTTGACGGCCAAGTCCTGGCGGGCCGCGATCCGGTTTCGGTGGCGGAGGCGGCGATCCGCGGCGGAGCCGACGCGATCCAATGGCGGGACAAGGCCGGCTGCGACCGGGACTTCTTTGAGACGGCCCGCGCGCTGCGCAAGCTCACCAGGCGCCTTAAGGCCCTGTTCGTGGTGAACGACCGCGTGGAGATGGCCCTGGGGGTGGGCGCCGACGCGGTCCACTTGGGGCACGAAGACTTGGCCGTTGCCCTGGTGCGCCGTTGGGTGGGCAGAAGACTCCTCATCGGGCGCTCCACCCATTCGCTCAAGGAGGCGGTGGACGCCCAGCGCCAGGGGGCCGACTACCTCGGGGTGGGACCGGTCTTTGCCACGCCCACCAAACCCGACTACCGGGTTGTGGGCCTTAAGCTGCTTACGGAGGTTCGCTTTGGAATCCGAATCCCCTGGGTGGCCATTGGAGGGATTGACCTTCGAACCTTGCCTAGGGTATTATCGGCGGGTGCCCATCGGGTGGCGGTGGTTCGCGCAGTATGCGGCGCCCCGGATCCCCAAAAAGCCGCCCGCGCCCTAAAGAAAATACTCGAGGAACATCACCACTCGTGACTCCGCTGCTTGTCATCGGTTCGATCGCTCTGGATTCTATTCAGACCCCCCTGGGCCGTGCCGAAGAGATCTTGGGAGGTTCCGCGACCTATGCCGCCCTGGCCGCCAGGATTTGGGCTCCGGTGGCGGTGGTAGGGGTGGTGGGAACCGATTTTCCGCCCCGCTATGCCAAGCTCTTGGCGCTGCGCGGCATCAACGGCTCGGGGTTATCCCAAGTCGAGGGAAAGACCTTCCGTTGGAAGGGCCGGTACAACGAGAACCACGAGGCCACCACACTCTTCTTGGATCTGGGAGTCTTCAGCCGCTTCATCCCTAA
>CAYJSX010000128.1:0-4752 GCA_964372575.1 uncultured Planctomycetia bacterium | reverse complement strand
TCCCGATGGTCCGGATCGTCGTGTCCCCTTTGGAGTCGAAGGTGTGGACGCCGAGGATTCCAGGATATTCCTGGATTCTCTTCATGGCGGCCAGGATCGCCTGCCGATTTTTGCGTCCTGCCTTTTGAATGGCCGTCAGCGTAAGGCAGGTGGATTCATACACGTAGGAGGAGTAGGCCCCCAGGTGCCCATACTTGGCCTCGAAGGCCTCAACAAAGGCGCGAGCCCTGGGCAGGGCCCGAATGTCTGCCCCCAGGGTGGTGAGAAATATCCCCTCGGCAGCCGTTGGGGTGGCCAGGGTGATCAAGGTGGGCTCAAACAATCCATCTCCGCCCAAAAAGTGGGTCGGGATCTTGAGTTCGTAGCGCTGCTTGATGAGGAGGGCCGCCTCAGGGAACATCCCGGCAAAATAGATGAGATCGGGCTCCAGCGCCTTGATCTTGGTGAGCAAGGGGGTGAAATCCTTCTCGCCCTGCGTGATCCCTTCGTGCCGCAGGATCTCCGCCTCACCGGCTCTGGCCGCCTTCACAAATTCGTTGGCCAGGCCGCGCCCGTAGGTGGTCATATCGTCGATCACAAAAATCCTCCGGGCCTTAAGCCGCTCGGCGGCGAAGCGGAATCCTGCCGGGCCCTGGAGATCATCGGTGGGGCAAACCCGATAGAAGGTGTCGAAGCCCTGACGGGAGATCTCGGGATTGGAGGAGACGGGGTTGACGTGGAGCATCCGGGCCTCGTGGTAGATCGCCGAGGCCGGCTTCGTGCAGCTGGAGTTCAGGTGGCCCACCACCGCCACAACATCCGGATCGGCCGCCAGCTTCTTGGCGGCCGCAACCGCCTGGGCCGGATTGCGCGCGTCGTCCAGCGCCGTAAGCTCCACCCGGTAACCCGGCAGGATCGGCCCGGCCGCCTCCATCTCTGCCAAGGCCAGCTCAGCCCCGCGCAGCATATCCATCCCGTGGGCCGCCTGATCGCCGGTCAGGGGGGCCACAAACCCGACCTTGACCACCGGCTCCCGCCTGCCGCACCCCGCTAACAATCCAAAAACCAGAACGGCAGCCCACAACCCGCGCTTCAAGGCATCACCTTCAGCAGTCATTTTCGGGTCATTCGGGTCACCATCAGCTCATGGTCAAATCTCGTGAGGGCGTCCTCGTAAGCAGCGATCCTTTCTTCGTCCCATGTTTGCTCCTCCATGCCGGCGGCTTTTGTTTTTGAATCCCGTCCCTCCTCCAGTCCAGAAGCGATAGCTTGGGTTAGCCCAGGGCTTTGTTGGGATTGGATCGACCGCAAGGCCCAGGCAGGGCTTGGTAGAGCAAGGGCTAGGCTCACCCAGAGAGCCAATGCGAGAGAAATGCTTCTTCGTAGTTTGCTCATGGTTTCTGACGCTGTTGGAAACACAAACGGCCGACTTACCGAGTATCCTTCGGCAACCCGGCCATCCTTGAAGTGGTAGGACCCGTTGGTTCTGCGACCCCGCTTTGCAGCGGGAGTGCCCTTTCGAGGTCTCTCTATAAGCGTAGCCGATCCTTCAGCCAAAATGTCGGGAAAAATCGCCTCAGGAAAGACTTCTGTGAAAGGGGTCGGGTCGACCCGACCCCTAAGATTGTTTGCCCAACAGTTCTTGGGCCGGTACAACTTCAATCCGCTCCGCCAACGAGTAAGATCGACTCCCGGGATAAAGGATGGTCAGGCGATGAAGTTTGAGTGCCTTCATCGCGATTTTCATAGAAGGCGCCACCCTCGGCGCATCCGAGTATTTGATTTCGAATCCAAGCCTCTTTCCATTCTCTAAAAGCAGAAGATCAAGTTCCGCCCCGCCATGGGTCCCCCAAAAATAAGGGGTGGCATCTGGTTTTCGCTTCAAAAGCTCTTCCAAAATATATCCCTCCCAAGAAGCCCCCTTCTTCGGGTGGCTTTCCAATTCTCTAAAAGTTCTGATTCCCAGCAAAAGATGCAGAATCCCGGAATCCCGGAAGTAAAGCTTTGGGGATTTGATCTGGCGCTTCTTGAGATTTTCATGCCAGGGCGTCAGGGTGCGAATCATTAACATCCCTTCCAAAACATCCAAATAGTGACGGACAGCAGGCGGACTGACCCCCAAAGCCGTCGCCGGATCGGAAGCATTCCAAATTTGCCCATGATAATGAGCGATGAGAGACCAGAACCTTTTAAGGGTTTGGGCTGGAATTCTAAAACCCATTTGGGGGATGTCTCTTTCCAGAAAGGTCTGGGTAAATTGCTTGCGCCAGGCTACGCTGTCGGTTTCGGTCGCGGCTAAATAGGAGAGGGGGAAACCTCCTCTTAGCCAATGTTTTTGAATATGCCGGTCGCCAACCTCATCGAGCGAGAATCCACCCATGGGTACAATCTCAATCCTGCCGGCCAGAGATTCCGAGGACTGTTTCAACAACCTCGGTCCGGCGCTTCCAAGAATCAGAAATTTAGCCGGAAGAGGCCTGCGATCGGCAAGAACGCGAAGCAAAGGAAAAAGTTCGGGCTTGCGCTGGATTTCATCGATCACAACCAAACCCTTTAAGGGAGAAAGCGCTGTTTTGGGCTCGTCCAGCCGGGCAAGCTGGTCGGAGTCTTCAAGGTCAAAATAGTTGCGCGAGCGGGTATCGACAAGCTGCCTGGCCAGTGTTGTCTTTCCGGACTGCCGGGGGCCGATCAAGGCCACCACGCGGCTGCGACGCAGTGCCAGATGAACTTGCTTCTCAAGTACCGGGCGTTTTACCATGACTCAGAGATTACAAATGCTGTCGCTTCTTTTAGCGACAGCCATGCCTTAATATTACCACGAAAATCGAAAGTCTATATTTCAAAATACATTATTCGCTTTTTTTCTCTAAAAACCGGGTGGCTAACGGGATTCGAACCCGTTCTGAGAGATCCACAATCTCTCGTGCTGCCATTACACCATAGCCACCATATCAACGGCCGAGGGATTCCAGGCCCTGCTGGAGCTTTTCCTGGATCGGCTGGACCTCCTCGGCGTCCGTAAGAAGCTTCTGGATGTTGCGGGCCAGGGCCTGCCGAAGGGCCTGACCCAACGCGGCCGAGGCCAAGTTGGACCAATCGAGCGGCTCCCCCTTCTTTCTGGTCACCAGGAAACTTAATTGGATTTCGCCGTTGGGATCCTCCAACATTTCCACCAGTTTATTCCCCGGGGGCCCAAGCGAGGTGGGCACGTCTGTAGCAAAGGCCACCTCTTTGGCCTGAAGCTCGGTCTTGGCGATGATCGTTCCATCCCGAGTGGTGATCTCGCTCGTAAGCCGGCAGCTGCCCTGACTGGGGGCGGTCCCCAAGGCCTGCCGAAGATAGGGTGCCGCTTGCCCGATCTGGTTGTGCCGAAGATCCGCCTTGCCTTGAACCATCCCCGCGGGGAGAAGTTCTCCTTGTACCCGGATCTCCCCCATCGATTCCCCCCTGGCCGTAAGCAAGTTGGCCTGGCCGCTGACGGAAGCGGTTCGGGGATCTGGCCCCCTTTTGAGGCGGAGGTTGAGGTTGCTCAAAGTCCAAACCACCTCTGGGGTCACCTTCTGATCCGTTAAGGTCATGTGGCCTTTGCGAATCCGAAGGCCCGCGAAGGGAAGCCCCCTTCCCGACCCACCAGCCCACGAAGGAACGCCTGAGACCCCTTCCGGGGAGATCTTGAGAGAGAAGGTCGGCTCAACCAATTCCACACCGCTGATTTCGACCTTGGCCCACTTGATCTGAATGGGGATTTCACCGGGCCGTTGGCCAGGCAAAAGCACTAAAGATTTTAAACGCAACCCCAACGGAAATCCATACCCCACCTGACCGATTTTGACGGGACGCTGGAGGGAAGCGCTCAGTTTTCTCTCCAGCCGTTGGCGCAGGGGCTCCTTCGCTGCCCAATAGCCGGCAACCCCCGCCACGACCACCGCAACGCAGATCAGTCTCTTAGTCGACATTTCTTTAAATCGATGCCTTGGCGCGCCTGGAGGGAATCGAACCCCCAACAAACGGGTTAGAAACCCGCTGCTCTATCCTGTTGAGCTACAGGCGCGTCGAGTTCCTGCCGTGCCCGAACTATGAGAATCAGACCCTATCATATCTATACACCATGCTGGCTGGGGTAGCGTCTGACGCTCAACGGTCGACCGGCAAAAGCTGATGGTCTCGTTGGGGGGGATTTCCCATCCCCCCCAACATGCCCCCCTTTCCGAAGGAACGAGTTCCTGCCGTGCCCGAACCCCGCGAGGAAGCACCCCCTTGCCCAAGAGGAATGCGATTAGCCACTCTATTCTAAAGTAAGCCGTATAATAAGGCCATGTGGAAATTTCTCCGAATCGCATTCCTCCTCTTGGGGTTGATCTCGGTCACCGGATGGCTCGGCGTGGAGTACCTCAACCAAAAGATCCTCCCTCAGCAGGGCAAGGTTTGGGCCATAGAGCTCTCCCGTACCCTCGGGCGCCGGATTGTGATCGGCAAGCTCTCGTTTCATCCCTGGCGGGGGATTGTCCTGGAGAAGGTGGCCATCGGCGAGGATGCCCGGTACAGCAAGGAGGACTTCCTTCTCATCGACCAGGTCCAAGGAAGAATCCTGTACCTGCCCCTGTTCAAAGAAAAAAAGGTGGTGGTGCCGAGCCTGCGCTTCATTCGGCCGAAGGCTCGACTCATTCAAGATGCCGCCGGCGGCTGGAACGTCCAGAGCCTTCAGCCGCTGACCGCGCCTGCCAAACCTGCCAGCCCTAAGAAATTCCAACTCCTGATCCGTCAAGTGATTTT
>CAYJSX010000127.1:0-4760 GCA_964372575.1 uncultured Planctomycetia bacterium | reverse complement strand
TACACTTCTACATACACACTCTTTCCCTAACGACGCTCTTCCGATCTGCCGGCCCAGCGCCTGGGTGAGGCCGATCGCCGTGGAGGTCTTCCCCTCCCCGGCCTCGGTCGGGGTCATGGCGGTGACGAGGATCAGCTTCCCGCAGGGGCGGGAGCGGATCCGATCCAGGGCCTTGAGGGAAACCTTGGCCTTGGTAGAGCCGTAAAGCTCGATCTCCTCCATCCGCAGGCCGGCCATCCGGGCAATCTCCGTGATCATGAGCGGCCGCGCGGCCTGCGCGATCTCTATGTTGCTTAAGGCCTTCTTGGTCGTGTCGATCATCATCGAAAATCTATTATACATGGGGTCGGCTTTTAAAAGGCGGCCTTGACGAGGCGCAGCCGCGCAACTCTTTTCTCCGCCATGAGGATGGAGACCACGTCAAATCGAACCGGAATCTCTCCGAGGCGGCGGGATTTCAGGTACCACTGTGCCAGGCGGGCGAGGCGCCATTGCTTTTCTCGGGTTACCCCCTCCTCGGGCCATCCAAAGGCGGTGGAGGAGCGGGCCTTGATCTCCACAAAGCACAGCAAGGAGCCGTCCCGTGCCACCAGGTCGATCTCCCCCAGAGGGGACCGGACGTTGCGCCCCAAGATCCGGTAGCCGTTTTTCTTCAAGAACGATTCGGCCTGCGCCTCGGCCCTGCGCCCGAAGGGGACGGTGTTGAGCCTCAAGCGACCACCCGGCGAAAGCTGAAGCGGTGAAAGGTGGTGGGGCCGATCTGTCGTAAGAGGCCCAGATGCTCCGGTGTGCCGTAGCCCTTGTGCCGGATAAAGCCGTACTCCGGCAGGAGCCGGTCGAGCCGGGCCATGAGGGAATCCCGAATGACCTTGGCCACGATGGAGGCGCAGGCAATCGCCAGGCTCTTGCCGTCTCCCCCCACCACCCCCAAGGCCCGAATGGGAAACTGGGGCGGCACCCACGGGCCATCGATCAAGGCCAAGGACGGTTGGGCAGGAAGCCGCAGCAGGGCAAGGGTCATGGCTTCAAGGACCGACCGATGGATTCCGATCCGATCAATCGTGTGGGGACCCACGATCCCAACGCCGATGTCAGCAACCTGTCGGATGACCTGGAAGGCCTTCTCACGCTGGCGGGGGGAAAGGCGCTTGGAGTCGTCGATCAGAACGTCTTCTGGGCGGGATCTTAACAAGACGGCGCTGGCCACCACCGGGCCAGCCAGGGGACCCCGACCGGCCTCATCCAGGCCGGCGAACGAGCCCCCCTTAACTCGAAGTCGGCGGCCAAGCCTCCGATCGAACTGGAGGAGTTCCTTCAGCCGGCGGTTCGCCTTCTTCAAAACGCTCCTCGATGCGGGCGCCCTTGCCTATTTTCTTGCGCAGGTAATACAGCTTGGCGCGGCGGGATACCCCCTCCTTGACGAGCAGGATCTTCTCGATGAAAGGAGAGTGCAGGAAGAAGGTTCGCTCCACCCCCTCGCCATAGCTGATCCTGCGAACCGTGAAGGTCTCGCGGGAGGAGCCTCCCCGGCGCGCCAGCACCACCCCTTCAAAGGGCTGAATCCGGGTCTTCTCTTCCTCGATGATCCGCACAAAGACCCGTACCGTATCGCCCGCCCGGAACCGGGGGCGATCGGATTTCTGTTGGGCCGCTTCGATGGCCGCGATCTTCGGATGCATCGTTTAAGATTCCGTCAAAAGTCTGGGCCGCCGTTGGGCGGTGCGGCGCATCGCCGTGAGCCTCCTCCACCGGGCCACCTCGCCGCTGTCGCCTGAACGCAAAACCTCCGGCACCGTCATCCCTCGGTATTCGGCCGGGCGGGTGTACTGGGGATACTCGAGGAGGCCCTCCTGAAAAGAGTCTTGCGCCGCGGAGGCGGCTCGGAGCGCTCCGGGGAGCAGTCGAACCACCGCATCCACCAAAACCATAGCAGGAAGTTCACCGCAGGTCAAGACATAATCGCCGATCGAGATCTCCTCGTCGGCGAGGCCCTCCCTCACCCGTTCGTCCACCCCCTCGTAATGGCCGCACAGGAGGAGGAGCCAGGGCTTCGCCGCCAGGGCGCTGGCCTTGCCCTGGGTCAACAGCTCTCCCTGGGGCGAGAGGAGGACCACGTGCGGGGAGACCTTCTCTAATCGCTTATCGCTGATCGCCAATCGCTTTAAATCGTCCACCGCCTCAAAGAAGGGCTCCGGCTTCATCACCAGGCCAGGGCCGCCCCCAAAGGGCCGGTCGTCCACCTTCCGGTGCTTGTCCCGCGACCAGTCCCGCAGATCATGGACCAGCACCTTCACCAACCCCTTGGCGATCGTCCTTTTCACGATCGAGGCCGAAAGGACCGGCGGAAACATTTCCGGAAAGATGGTGAGGATGTCGACGCGCATCAAATGCCGTAAGCGGTAAGCCTTAAGCTTAAAGCTTACTGCTTAGAGCTGACTTTTTTAAGGAGTTGTTTGACGGTCGGCGAAGGGGTCGCACCCCGGGAGATCCAAAACTTCACCCTTTCCACGTTGAGCTTTAGAAGGGGCGGATTTTGGGAAGGATCGTAGTAGCCCACCTCCTCGATGGCCCTGCCGTCGCGGGCGCGCCGCTTGTCGATCACCACGACCCGGTTGTGCGGCCGCTTCAAGGTACCCAAGCGCTTCAAACGAATCATCACTTGCGCCATGAAAAGATTCCTCCGTTATTCGAACTTTTCGCGCCGGATGTCGGCGCCCAGCTTGACCAGTTTTTGATCGATCCGCTCGTAACCGCGGTCCAGGTGGTAGATCCGGGCCACCTCCGAGGTGCCTCGGGCCGCCAAGGCCGCCAACAGGAGGGCCGCCGAGGCTCGAAGGTCCGAGGCCATGACTGGCGCTCCGCTTAAGGCGCGCACCCCCTGGACGATCGCGCTTGAGCCCTCCAGTTTGATCTGGGCTCCCATGCGGCCCAGCTCCGCCACATGCATGAACCGGTCCGGATAGATCTTCTCGGTGATGATGCTGATGCCTGGGGCAACACACATCAGGGCCATCATCTGGGCCTGCAGGTCCGTCGGAAAACCCGGATAGGGCAAGGTGGTCACGTCGACCGGTGTCAGGCGCCGATGGGGCCTGGCCCGGATCGAGCCATCCCGGGCGAAGACCTCGATGCCTACCTGATGCAGGGTATCGATCACCGCCCCCAGGTGCTCCGGGCGGGCCCCTTGGACCTGAATCTCGCTGCCTGTGATTCCGGCCGCCACGAGAAGAGTTCCCGCTTCGATCCGATCGCGAATCACCTGGTGGGTGAACCCATGCAGGCGCCCCACCCCCTCGACCACGATCACCGGAGTCCCAGCCCCGTCGATCTTGGCCCCCATCTTGATGAGGACCTCCGCCAGATCCACCAGCTCCGGCTCGCAGGCGGCAGATTCAATCACGGTGCGGCCGCGCGAGAGCACCGCGGCCATCAGGACATTGGCCGTCCCCAAGACCGAAGAGCCAAAGGCCCCGCCCAGATAAACGGACTGGCCCTTAAGTTCCTTGGCCTTTGCCAGGACGTAGCCCCCCTCCACCTTGAGGTGGGCCCCCAAGGCCTTTAAGCCCTTAAGATGCAGATCCACCGGCCTGGGTCCAATGATGCAGCCGCCCGGCAAAGAGACCTTGGCCTGTTTCTTCTTGGCCACGAGAGGCCCCAACACGCAGAAGGAGGCCCGCATGGTGGAGACCAACCGGTAAGGGGCCTCTACACCGGTGTAGCCGTTGGGGGAAATCGTGATCCGGTCCGCCTCCTGATGGATCTTAAGCCCCAGATGGCGCAGGATCCGAATCATGGTGGAGACATCCCGCAGTTGGGGAACCCCTTCCAGGACGCACAGCTCGTCGGTCAAGAGGCAGGCCGCCAAAATCGGTAGGGAGGCATTCTTGGAGCCGCTCACCGTGACGGTCCCCTGTAGCTTGGCCCTCCCCTGGACGATCAGCCTTTCCACAGCACCACCACCCGGTCCAAACCGGCCAGATCCGCGACCACCCGATCGGGCCGAAGCCCCATCTCGCCCGCCAAGGCCGCGACCGGTCCTGCCTGGCGAGGCGCGATCTCCACGAGGAGCCGACCCCCCCGGACCAACACCGAGAGGGCCTGCCGCACCAGGGAGCTTACCGACTCAAGACCTGCCTGCCCGCCATCCAGGGCGGTCCGCGGCTCCCAGGCGATTTCCCGAGGGGCCCCCAAAAGATCCTCTGCGGCCAGATACGGGAGATTGGCCACCACCAGATCCACCGATTCCGGTAAAAAAGCGGAAATCAGATCTCCCTGAATCCATGGGATCAGGACGCGATAACGCTTGGCGTTGGCGCAAGCGAAGGAAAGTGGGGTGGAGAGACGCTCCACCGCGAAGACCCGAAGGGAGGGCCGCTCCAAGGCCAGCGTGATGGCGATGGCGCCTGAGCCGGTCCCCACATCCACCACCACGGGGCGGCGTCCATCGGGTGCCAGGTTAAAACCTGGCACCCCCCCTTTCAACTCCTCCAAGGCGACCTCCACGAGAACTTCGGTTTCAGGCCGCGGAATGAAGACGCCGGGGCCCACCCCAAATTCCCTTCCGTAGAAGCCGGCACTCTTCACGAGGTATTGCAGCGGCACCCCTGCGCACCGGGCCCCTACATCGGCCTTGAAGGCCGTCTGCTCCTTAAAGCCCACCGACCGATTTTCCAGGTAAAGGCCCACCGGCTCCTCGCCCACCCGCCCAGAAAGGAGCTGTTCGGCCGTCCATCGAGGCCTGCGGATCCCGGCCCCTTCCA
>CAYJSX010000126.1:2807-4787 GCA_964372575.1 uncultured Planctomycetia bacterium | reverse complement strand
GCAACATACGCCTCCGCGGTCGCTTGCGCGCGCCTTGCATCTGCCGCCTTTTTGATCAGACTGCCTCCACAGGGGGTTTTTCAGCACCCTCTTAGGCGCGCCGTCCGGCCGTGGCCCCTGCCGCGGCCTTGCGGGCGGTAATCTCGTCCTGGACATTCCGGGGCACCGGCTGATAGGTCAACGGCTCCATGGTGTAGGTGGCCCGGCCCTGCGACAAAGAACGGACGACCGTGGCATATCCGAGCATCTCGGCCAAGGGGACTTCCCCATCGATCACCTTGGCGTTGGCCCGCTGATGCATCTCGACGATCTTGCACCGCCTGGCCGAGAGATCGCCCACAATCTGCCCCAGGTACTCTTCCGGAACCACCACCTCCAGCTTCATGATCGGCTCCAGGAGCTGAGGACCGGCCTTTCGAAGGCCGTCTCTTAAACCGATCGCGGCGGCAAGCTTGAAGGCTATCTCAGAGGAGTCCACCTCGTGATAAGAGCCGTCCTGCAGCGTCACCACGAGATCGATCACCGGATAGCCGGCCAGCACCCCGGTCCGGGCCGCGTCGAAGACACCCTCCTTGACCGCCGGGATGTACTCCTTGGGGATGGCCCCTCCCACAATCTTATTGATGAATTCGACTCCCTTGCCCCGTTCGGCCGGCTCGATCAAGAATTCCACATGGCCGTATTGACCCCGCCCGCCGGTCTGCTGGATGAACTTGCCGACCGCCTCGATCGATTGGGTGATCGTTTCCTTATAAGCCACCTCTGGCCGCCCCACCTTGGCCCCGACCTTAAACTCCCTCTTTAAGCGGTCCATGACGATCTCCAGGTGGAGCTCTCCCATGCCAGAGATGATCGTCTGGGCCGTCTCCTGGTTGAAGGTGACGCGAAAGGAGGGATCTTCCTCCTGGAGCTTGGCCAGCGACAGGCCCAGCTTGTCCTGATCGAGCGAGGTCTCCGGTTCAATGGCCAAAGAGATGACCGGGTTCGGAAAGACCATCGACTCCAGGATGATGGGATGAGCCTCATCGCAGACCGTCTCACCGGTCTTGGTCTGCCTCAAGCCCACCGCCGCGGCGATGTCTCCGGCCGAGATGTCGCTCACGATCTCCTGCTTGTTGGCGTGCATCCGAACGAGCTTTCCGATCCGCTCCTTTTCCTGGCGGTTCGCGTTGTAGGCGTAGCTTCCGGATGAGAGCTTGCCGGAATAGACCCGGATAAAGGTGAGCTTTCCCACAAAGGGGTCGCTCATGATCTTGAAGGCCAACCCGCAGAACGGTTCCTCCGGCAGGGTCCGCCGCTGGATCTTCTCGCCGCTTCCGGGGTCGGTCCCGCCGACCGGCGGCACCTCCAGAGGGCTGGGGAGGTACTCGCAGATCGCATCCAGCAGCAACTGCACCCCCTTATTCTTAAAGGAGGAACCGCACAGGACCGGCACCACCCGGTTGGCCACCGTGGCCCGCCGAAGGGCCGCCCTCAAGGCATCGGGGGCGACGGGCTGGTTGTGGACAAAGGCCTCCATAATCGCGTCGTCGGCCTCGGCCAGTTTCTCAAAGAGCTTGGCGCGCCACTGCTGCACCTGGGGCTCCATCTCAGGTGGAACCTCCTCCTCCTTGAACTCCTTGCCCAGGTCATCCAGGTAAATCCTGGCCTTGCGAAGAATCAGATCGATGATTCCCTTAAAGCCCGCCTCCGCCCCGATGGGCAGTTGGATCGGAATCGGAACCGCCCCCAGGCGCTCGGCGATTTGACCGACCGTCATAAAGAAGTCGGCCCCCACCCGATCCATCTTGTTGACGTAGGCGAGCCGGGGCACGCTATAGCGGTCGGCCTGCCGCCAGACCGTCTCGGACTGCGGCTCCACCCCGCTGACCCCGTCAAAGATCACGACACAGCCATCCAGGACTTTAAGCGACCTCTCCACCTCGATCGTGAAATCGACGTGGCCAGGGGTATCGATGATGTTGATCCGGTGCTCCTTCC
>CAYJSX010000126.1:0-2797 GCA_964372575.1 uncultured Planctomycetia bacterium | reverse complement strand
GCCGGTGTAGTAGAGGATCCGCTCGGTGGTCGTGGTCTTGCCCGCGTCGATGTGGGCGACAATCCCGATGTTCCGGGTCCTCTCCAAGGGATATGGGACGGTCGCGGCGGCCATTCCTTTACCACCTGTAGTGGCTGAAGGCCCTGTTCGCCTCGGCCATCCGGTGTATGTCCTCTTTTTTCTTCACGGAGGAACCCTGCCCCTGGTAAGCAGCGGCCAGCTCCTCGCTCAGCCGCGCTCGCATCGGCTTGCCGGCCCGGCCCCGGGCAAAGTCCCGGATCCAGCGCAGCGCGATGAAGGTCCCCCGATCCTGGCGAAGCTCCACCGGAATCTGGTAGGTGGCCCCGCCGACCCGGCGGGACTTCACCTCCACCAGGGGGCGGGCGTTCTCCACCGCCTTCTGAAAAAGATCGAGGGGCTGGACCTTCAGCTTGGCGCTGGCCTCATCCAGCGCCCCATAGACAATCCGCTCGGCGATCGACTTCTTGCCCTCCTTCATCACCATGTTGATGAAGCGGGCCAGGAGCCTGGACTCAAACCGGGGGTCCGGATCCACCATCCTCTTGTCGGTTCGTCTGCGTCTCACCCCAACTCCTTCGGAAGAGGGGGCATGTTGGTTTGTTCGTGCTCGCGTTGTCTCATCGCTTATTCCTTAGGTCTCTTGGCGCCGTACTTGGATCTGGACTTCCGCCGCTGGTTCACCCCCGCGGCATCGAGGGCCCCCCGAACGATGTGGTAGCGCACCCCAGGCAGGTCCTTCACCCGGCCGCCGCGCACCAGGACGATCGAGTGCTCCTGAAGGTTGTGCCCTTCTCCCGGGATGTATGCGGTGACCTCCACCCCGTTGGTCAGCCGCACACGGGCGATCTTCCGAAGGGCGGAGTTGGGCTTCTTGGGGGTCATGGTCTTCACCTGCAGACAGACCCCCCGAACCTGCGGCCGATTCTGAAGGGCCGGGGATTTGGAGCGCTTGCTCTTTTCCCGCCTTCCCTTTCGGATCAGCTGGGAGATCGTGGGGCACATCTTACTCTTTTTCCCCCTCGGCTTCCTGGGGGCCTGGGGCCTCCGGGGCAAGCTCCAGAACGTTCTTCATCATCTCGATCTCCCGGTGAGCCGGGAAGCCGGTCCCCACCGGAATCAAGTGGCCCATGATCACGTTTTCTTTAAGCCCCAGAAGGTTGTCCTTCTTGCCGGCGGTGGCCGCCTCGGTGAGGACCCGGGTCGTCTCCTGGAAGCTCGCGGCCGAGATGAAGCTCTCGGTGGACAGGGAGGCCTTCGTGATCCCCAGAAGGAGCTGAGTCGCCGACGCCGGCTTGCCCCCCCGCTTCATCACCCGCTCGTTCTCTTCCCGGAATCGCCACTTGTCCACCTGCTGGCCCACCAGGAACTCGGTATCGCCAGGGTCATCGATCCGGACGGCCCTCAGCATCTGGCGGACGATCGCCTCGATGTGCTTGTCGTTGATCCGCACCCCCTGCAGCCGGTAGACCTCCTGGATCTCGTTGACGAGGTACTCCTGGAGGCGCTTGTCGCCACCGATCCGCAGGATGTCCTGCGGCACCACCGGACCATCGATCAAGGGCTGGCCGGCCGTGACCCAGTCTCCCTTGTAGACGTTCAGGTGCTTGCCGTGCGGGACCAGGTACTCCCGCTTCATGCCGGTGGGGCTCTTGATGATGACGCGCCTTTGACCCTTCTTGGAATCGCCGAACTCCACCACCCCGTCGATCTCGCTGATGATGGCCGGGTCCTTGGGGCGCCTGGCCTCAAAGAGCTCGGCCACGCGCGGCAGACCGCCGGTAATGTCCTTGGTCTTGGTGGTCACGCGGGGCGTCTTGGCCAGGAGGTCTCCGGCCTCCACCTTCTGTCCGTCCTTGACCATCACGTGGGCTCCGGCCGGGATGGGGTAGATCGCCAGCACCTCGTCCTCGGCGTTGACCAGAACCAGCTGGGGGTGGAACTCTCCCCGGTGCTCGATCACAATCCGGTCCGGAAGACCGGTGGCCGGATCAACGTCGGTGCGAACGGTCACACCCTCCTTCAGATCCTCGTAGCGGACCTTTCCAGAAACCTCCGTCAAGATCGGGACGGTATAGGGGTCCCACCGGACAAAGGTCTCGTCCTTGGAAACCTTCTCGCCCTCGGCATGCTTGAGGGTGGCACCGGAGGGAACGTTGTACCGCTCCAGCTCCCGACCGCTCTCGTCGTGAATGGAGACCTGGCCGTTTCGGTTTAGGACCACGAGCTCCTTGCCCTTGGGCACGGTCCGGAGGTTATGGAACTTGAGCAGCCCGCGGTTCTTGGCCTTGAGGTACGAGGCCTCCACAATCCGGCTGGCGGTGCCACCGATGTGGAAGGTTCTCATGGTGAGCTGGGTCCCTGGCTCTCCGATGGACTGGGCCGCGATGATTCCCACCGCTTCTCCCAATTCCACCATCCTGCCGGTGGCCAGGTTCCTGCCGTAGCAGCGGGCGCAGACCCCCCGCCGGGCCTCGCAGGTCAAGACCGACCGGATCCGGATCTTTTCGATGCCGGTCTGCTCCACCTGGACGGCCGCCTCGTCGGTGATCTCCTGGCTGGCCTCCACGATGATCGTGTCGGTGATGACATCGGCGATGTTGTCCACGGCGACCCGGCCCACGATCCTCTCCTTCAAGGGGACGACCACTTCGTCGCCCTCAATGATCGCGCCAATCAGGATCCCGTTGAGGGTGCCGCAGTCCTCCTCGGCGATCGAGACGTCCTGGGCCACGTCCACCAGGCGGCGGGTCAGGTAGCCGGAGTCGGCGGTCTTGAG
>CAYJSX010000125.1:0-4811 GCA_964372575.1 uncultured Planctomycetia bacterium | reverse complement strand
GGGTCACCGACGGCCAGACCCTTTCTCTGGTGGAGCGGTCTCTCCTTAAGGTCAACCGAATCTTGGTGAGGGAATTGAAGAAGCTGGGGGCCAGGGCCCAGGGCTTGATGGGCCACGAGGGGGGCCTGATCCGGGCAGAACCGTACGCCCTCGCGGGTGTCGATCTGGGCTTCGTGGGAAAGGTGGTGGGCGTTCATCCAGGGGCTGTTCAACGCCTCCTGGTCTTGGGGGTCATTCCGGTCGTGGCTCCGCTGGCGAGTGGCTGGGACGGTCAGCGGTACAACATCAACGCCGACGAAGCGGCCGCGGCCCTGGCGGCGGGTCTGAAGGCCGAGAAGTTTGTGCTGGTGACCGATGTGCCCGGCATCCTTCTCAGGCGCCTAGACCAGAAGAGCCTGATCTCCACCCTCACCATTGCCCAGGCGCGCCAGCTTATCCGGCAAGAGATCATCGCCTCCGGCATGATCCCCAAGGCGCAGGCCTGCATCCATGCCCTGGAAGGAAAGGTGAGAAAGACCCACATGGTGGATGTGAACGCCCCCCATGCGCTGCTTCTTGAGATCTTCACCGATCGGGGAATAGGAACGGAGATTGTAAGAAGATGAACAACCGGCGGATCGAAGAGCTCTATCAAAGGTATCTCATACCGGTTTATAACCGCAACGGCATCGCGGCCGTCCGCGGCAAGGGCTCCTGGCTTTGGGACGCCTCTGGCAGGAGGTATCTGGATCTTTTTCCGGGCTGGGGGAGCCAGACCCTGGGCCATTGTCATCCCGGGATCGTCCGGGCCGTTTGGGCTCAGGCCAAAAGACTCATCCATGTGCCCAACACCTTTTACCACGAGCCCCAGGCCCGCCTGGCCGAGGAGATCTCCCGGTTGAGCTTCCCGGGCAAGGCCTTCTTCACCAATTCAGGTGCCGAGGCGGTAGAGGCGGCCGTCAAGTTGGCCCGGAAATACGGAGCTCACCGGCGCTTTGAGATCATCGCTGCCCTGGGCTCTTTTCACGGCCGCACGATGGGGGCGCTGGCCGCCACCGGTCAGCCCAAGGTCCAGAAAGATTTTGCGCCGATGCTCCCTGGCTTTCGGCACGTTCGGTTCAACGACTTGGCAGCGGCTAAAAAGGCCATCTCCCCTCGAACCGTGGCCATCCTGATGGAGCCGATCCAGGGGGAGGGGGGAGTTCACATTGGAACTGCGCCGTACCTGCGGGGCCTGCGCCGGCTCTGCGACCAAAGGGGTCTGCTCCTCATTCTCGACGAGATCACAACCGGTCTGGGGAGGACCGGATCCTGGTTTGCCTATGAGGAGGCCGGCATCCGCCCGGACATCTTGCTCTTAGGTAAGTCGGCGGCCGGAAGCCTTCCGGTCGGAATTCTCTTTGCCCGGCGCGGCATCTCGGATCTTTGGGAGAAGGCCAGCCACGCCACCACCTTTGGCGGCAATCCCCTCGTCACGCAGGCCGGATGGGCAGCGATCCAGATCATCCGGAAGGAAGGGCTTCTTTCCAAGGTACGCAGGCAGGGCAAGGCGTTTGTCCAAGGGCTCAAGGCCCTCCAGGCCAAGCACCGGATCATTCGAGAGATCCGGGCCAAAGGGCTGATGATCGGTCTGGAGCTCAACCAACCCGGTGCCCCTGTGGTGCAGGCGGCCCAGCGAAGGGGTCTTCTCATCAACTGCACCCAGGAACGGGTTTTGAGACTCTACCCGGCCTTCAACATCAAAGGCAGTCACATTCAACTGGGGTTAAGGCTTTTGGACGAAGCCCTGAAGGAGGTTCAGGGATGAAGGCGCGGCATCTGATCTCGGTGAGGGATCTGACCGCCTTGGACATCCAATCCCTCTTTCGTCAGGCACGGCGGCTTAAAGAAACCTACGCCTCACGGACCGCCCTGGCCGGCAAGACCTTGGGGCTCCTGTTCCAGAAGCCCTCGGTGAGAACCCGCGTCTCCTTTGAGGTGGGGATGGCGCAGTTGGGTGGAAGATCCCTTTACATCGGCCCGGTGGAGCTCCAAGACGGCAAGAGGGAATCGGCCAAGGATATGGCCCGGGTCCTGTCCCGGTATCTGGATGGAATCGTGGCCCGCACCTTTGGGCACGCGGACGTCGAGGAGTTCGCCCGTTGGTCCAAGATACCGGTCGTCAACGGCCTCTCTGACTTTGAACATCCCTGTCAGGCGCTGGCCGACCTGTTTACCATCTGGGAAAAGTTCGGAAAGACCCGAGGGGTTCGAATGGCCTATGTGGGAGACGGCAACAACGTCTGCCATTCCCTCCTGGCGGCCGCAGGCCTGCTGGGGGTCCATCTTCGGATCTCCACTCCGAGAAGCCACAGGCCGGATGAGGGAATCTTTCGATGGGCCCTGCGCCAGGCAGCTCGGTCCGGCGGTTCGATCGAATGGAGGATTAACCCTAAGGAGGGCGTCTCCGGCGCGCAGGTGGTCTACACCGATGTCTGGGCCAGCATGGGACAGGAGAAGGAGCGCACCAGGCGGCGAAGGATCTTTGCCCCTTATCAAGTGAACAGCCCCCTCATGGAGCAGGCGGCCCCTTCGGCCTTGTTTATGCACTGCCTGCCCGCGCACCGGGGGGAGGAGGTCACCGACGAGGTGATGGACAGCCGCCGTTCGATCGTCTATGATCAAGCGGAAAACCGGCTGCACGTTCAGAAGGCGATTCTCTTGACCCTGATGGGTGCCAGGTTAAACCAAGGCACCCTTGTGAAGGAGAAGGCCGCCAGATGAAAAAGGTGGTGTTGGCCTATTCCGGCGGATTGGACACCTCGGTCGCCATCCGATGGCTCAAAGACAGGGGCTACGAGGTGATCGCCTTTTGCGCCGACTTAGGTCAAGGAGAAGATCTCCGACCGATCCAGCAGAGGGCCTTGGCCTGCGGGGCAACGCAGGTGGTGATCCAGGATCTTAAGGTTCCCTTTGTCAAGGAGTACATCCTGCCGGCCCTTATGGCCGGCGCGGTCTACGAGGGGAAATACCTCTTGGCCACCGCCTTAAGCAGACCCCTCATCGCCAAGGCCCTGGGAGAGGCGGCCGTGAAGGTGCGGGCAGGGACGGTGGCCCACGGCTGCACGGGTAAGGGAAATGATCAGGTCCGGCTGGAAGTGACCCTGGCGATTCTTTATCCCCGATTGAGCGTTCTGGCTCCGGTTCGGGAATGGGAATTGAAATCCAGATCCGACGAAATCCGGTATGCCCAAGCCAAGCGGCTCCCGATCGCGGCACCGTCTAAATCCCGATTCTCGATCGATCAGAATCTCTGGGGAGTTTCCATCGAGAGCGGGCCGCTGGAAGATCCCTGGAAGGAGCCGCCGGCTGCAGCCTTTCAGTGGACACAGGATCCTTCCCGAGCGCCCGGCCTGCCGGCCTTCGTCACCCTCGACCTTAAGAGGGGTAAGCCCATCGCGGTCAATGGCAAAAAGGGCTCTGCCCTTGGGCTGATTGCCCGGTTGAATGCCCTAGGGGCGAGGCACGCGATCGGACGAACCGATCTCGTGGAGGATCGCCTGGTGGGGATCAAATCTCGCGAGGTGTACGAGGCCCCGGCGGCCCACATCCTGCATGCGGCGCACCGGGAGCTGGAGCAGCTTACCCTGGACCGGGAGATGCTCGCCTTCAAGGAGTCGGTGGCCAGCCGGTATGCTCGGCTGATCTACGATGGCCTCTGGTTCACCCCTCTTAGGGCCGCGCTGGATCGCTTTGTTCAGGCCAGCCAGCAGGCGGTGACCGGAAGGGTCCGGTTGAAGCTGTACAGAGGAACGCTCACGCCGGCCGGCCGAAGTTCCCCGAACAGTCTTTATGCCAAAGGCCTCGCCACCTATGAAGGTAAAGACCGATTCGACCCGCGCTGGGCCTCTGGCTTTATCGCCCTGTGGGGCTTGCCCTACACCCAGGGCGGGCGCGGGCTTAAAAGGTTTGGGGACCGGTCATGAGTAGAAAAAGGGAGCCGAAACTCTGGGGAGGACGTTTCCAAAAGACCGCCTCGCCCATCGTGGAGCGGTTCACCCATTCTCTTGGGGTGGATCAGCGCCTGGCCCGCTACGACCTGCTGGGTTCCATCGCGCATGCCGCCATGTTGGGAAAAAGAGGGATCATTCCAGCGCAAGAGGCGAGGCGAATTGTCCGAACCCTCCAATCAATTCTTAAGGCGGTGGAAAAGGGACGGGTGGTCTGGCCCCAAGGGGCAGAGGACATCCACACCGCGATCCAAGGCCTCCTCACGAAGAGGCTCGGCGCGGTTGCCGACCATCTTCACGCCGGGCGCTCCAGAAACGACCAGGTCGTCACCTCGTTTCGCCTCTACCTCAAGGATCAATGCCGGCACCTCGAGAGCACCATCCTAAGGCTTCAACAGACCATTCTCCGGGAGGCGCAACTGCGGCAGGGGTTGACCTTGCCTGGAATGACCCATCTCAGGCAAGCCCAACCGATTCTGCTTTCTCACCTTCTCGTCAGCTACCTGCATCCGCTTCACAGGGACCGGCAGCGGCTTAAGGACGCCTGCCGACGCCTCGATGAGCTGCCCCTGGGATCCGGCGCCCTGGCCGGAACCGGCTTGCCGATCGATCGCTCTTTTCTCGCCAAGAGACTTCGCTTTTCACGCGTGGGTGAAAATTCGATTGACGGGATCACCGATCGGGATTTTGTGGTGGAGCTCCTGGCGGCCCTGGCCCTGCTGGGGGTTCACCTCTCCCGAATGGCAGAAGATCTGATCCTTTTTTCCACGGAATCGTTTGGATTCCTTCGCTTTGACGAAGGGCTGCTCACCGGCAGCTCGATGATGCCCCAAAAACAGAATC
>CAYJSX010000124.1:0-4829 GCA_964372575.1 uncultured Planctomycetia bacterium | reverse complement strand
GCAGGAGGAGTTGGAGACGGGCCTCTTCTCTTTCTCGTTGACCAAACGGCTCAGAAGCGTGTCGTTCACCCCCTGGAGGATGGACAGGAGGGCCTTGTCCTTGGGAGGGGCCAAGAAGATTGCCCGGATGCCGGCGTTGGTGAATGCCTTCATCCCCTCGGCGGTCAAGAGGGCCTCGTCGCCGGAGACCTCATACCACTGCTTCACCCTTAACTGCTCCAGCGCCGGCAGCAACTCTGCGAGCTCCTGGACGCTGCGCTTGTTGGTCACGGGGAACCGCCATCGGACCTGGTGGGTCCTCCTGTCGATGATCTCCACGTAGTCGAGCCCTTCGAGGTCCCCCTCCCGAGGCGGAGACCTCCTGGCCCGGTACCACCAGGATCCCCGGACCTGGTCCGGCCGATTCAACTGAAGAACAAAGCTGTCAACGTCGGCCACCCCGTTGCACAGCACGACCTCCCGGTTGGGGTCAAACAGAAGGACCCAAAGGAGCATCTTTCCGGTACGGCCCGCGGCGCCGTTGACGGCGATGGGGAGCAGCTCTTCCAAGATCTTTTTGCGCGTGGGCCAAACGATCTCTGGAATGGTTGTCCTGATTTGGCCCTCTCCATCGGCCGCGTAAGGGAGGGGAAGCTGGCCGGCCAGCCGGTGAATCGCTTCTCTGGAAGCCTGAACTTGGCCCCAGTCGGAGATCCAGAAAAGGATCTGGGCAACCCCGGTGTGGTCCACCACGAGGGAGCGGGAATCGACCACGACCGGTGTCGTCTCATTCAGGAAACTCTGGGAGACCTGGACCTCCTCTTTAAAATCGGCCACCCGGATGAGCCCCTCCCGCCTTCCTTGGGAGGCCAGGCGAATCGCTTCGAGAAGCTCTGCCCGGTTGACCGACTTATCCCCAAGCTCCACCGTCAGGCTGACCAGTGTCCCTCCCTCCACGGTGTTACCCTCCAACACCTGAACCGGTCCCTCCAAAACCTTCAGGCCCGTGATCCGGGGAATGGCGGTGGTCTCCGGAGCCAGGGTGCTGACATCTAGCAGATCCTTCCCAGGAAAGGCCCTGGGTTGAATGGCCGTCAAGCCAGCCGCACCTCCAACTCCGAAGCTCTGATAGAGAACGTCCAAGATCTGGGAGGCGCCCCAGCTTACAGGAGAGGCCTGGTTGATAACGTCGAGAAAAGTTCCATCAGGTCGGACGAAGGCCTTAGGGTCGTTTACCCCCAAAACCAGGGGATTGCCCCTGGAAGGATCCCCTTCAGGGAGCAAACAGAGGATCCTGCGGTTGCTCTGGCGCCGGTAGGTGTCGAGGCGTTTGCGCTGATCTTCGCCTGGAGGGGTTACCTCCACGAGGATCTCCGCCCCCTGTTGGTCCAGCTCCTTGGGGCTGGCCAGATGAGGGAAGACCAGAATCTCTTTTCCGTTGATCTTGATCCACCGATGGTGCTCCTGGTCGTACTCCACAAAGACAGGGGTAGGTACCAAAAGAGCCATCTTGCGCCTCAGATACCAGACAAACGTAGGCAAGTCCTTTACGCCAAAGATCGCGGCCAGATCCTGGTCGGGATCTCCCACAAGTGAACAAAGATAGGCGGCCGCCATCCGATTGGCCCGACCCTCCAGGGTCTTGCGCCAGTTCTTCTGGAAGCTTCTCAAGTCAAGGTTCAGGGCCGTCTTGACCGGCCAAGGGGGCGGGCCAGGAGCTTCCCAGGATCCATGCCAGAGGGCTTGAAGACGATGGACCTCATTCTCTCGCGGCAGCGGCTCTTCGCCGGGCGGCCCAGCGGCCCGGGGATGGGGTTCGACCGCCCAATCGGCCATCTGCAAAATCTGAATGGGAACGGCTTCAAGATCCGCTCCCTCCTCTTCTGTGCGGCTGAGAGTCTGGGTCCGCAGCGAAGGGGCAATCCCCACCTGCACGTAGTGAAGCTCCTCCTTGCGGATGGCCTTGAGATAGGCCTTCGAGTCGGCCTCTGAGAGATCCTCGTGCCAGTTGGCCAAGAGGTACAAGAGCCGGCCGGTTTGCTTATACTTTTCCTCACCCAGCTCTTTGGCCGCCTGGAGGATCGGCATCATCCAGATCAGATCGTTGCTTCTCGTCTCCAGTAAGAATCCATCCACATCCGGCTGAGAGAGAATCACCTTGGCTTCTTGGGCTGTGACCTCGCCGCCGTAAATGACGCGGAGACGCAGGGCCGCCGGTCGCTCAAAGATCCTTTCCACTTCCGACCGAATGAACTGGTGGATGGCTTGGATCCACTCCGGATCGGCCTTTCCAGCGGGCTGGTAGGCCACCACCCAGCGGGACAAGGCCTCCACAGGCAAACCCTGGAGGGACGATTGTACCTGTTGGCGAACGGACTCTTTGGCTGCCGCGAGCGACCTTTGGCGCTCCGGATCCCCTGGGGGCTTGGGCATCTTCTCGTCGGCTACCGTCAAGATCACCCTTTTCAAATCCAACCGGTTGGCCAAACGGCTCAGGGCCTGGACATCGGCAGGAAAATCTCCTTGAGGATGGTGCGGCCGGCGGGTTCTGGGATGCCCCACCATCAGGGCATCCGCCCCGGCCTTTTCGTAGTCTCCCAAGGGAAGAACCTCGTGCCCATCCAGCTTCCGGCCCGATCCTGCTGAGATTGCCGCCCATTTGGCCGCAATCTCGATCGGTTGGGGCTCATTGGGATCCTCCTGGACCTCGGCGGCGGCCGTATAGTATTGGCGGTCCAGCAGACCCACACGCAGCATGAGCTCCTTCGCCCGCTGGAGATAGCTCCACTCATAGCCAAACCAAACCCACACCTTGACAAATCCGCCCTCCACGGAGGTTTTGCTAAGAAGCACAGTCCCTGAGACCTGCCTGCGCAGGTATTCTCGCGAAGAGACCACGTGATCGGTGGGCTCTTCGGAAACGTCGAACAGACCCGCAAGCGCTCCGGTGGTGGCAAGCTTTTTCAGTTCTTCGTTGACCGCCTGGGCGGTCACCCCCTCGCGGCCGGGCTTCCAGATCATGGAGCAGAGGTTGGGACTGGTAGAAGCGGTTCGGACCTCAACGCCTTGGATGCGCCCTGTTGTCTGCGGGGCCAGATCACCAGTTACCCTTCCAATCTCCGAAGGTATGACGGTCAACACATCGGTGGGATCGGCATCGCCTTCTCCCTTGCGGCCGAAGAGCCTGCCCTGAGACATCCTAAGGCCGTGGGCTACCTCGGAGGTCGCGGCCTGGATGCCGAATTTCTGGGTCAGGGCGAGGGCCAGAGGAACCGCGGCGCCAGAGACATCGGAAGCTAGTGAAAGGGGCTCCATCCGGTTGGCCCGAATCTGCTCTTCCAATGGGGCGGCGTCGTTGACCCCCCGGACCCAAACCGGAACCTTCCGATCCCTTGGCAGGGCGGTGAAGAGGGGCCGGATCCCGCGCTGGGTGATCTCCCGCATCCCTTGCCGGGTCAGATGCCCCGGCAGACCGGTGGCCTCAATAAACTCGTCGATTCGAAGTCCTTCCAGGTAGGGAGCCAGAAGGCCAAGGCTGCGCGTTTCGTTGAAGTAGGGGAAACGCCAGCGGGGCTTGCTGCTCTTTTGGTATCGATCCCACACCTCCACGTAAGGGATGCCGGACAGGTCCCCCTTCTGGGGCGCTGACCGCCTGGCGTAAAAGGGATACTCCCCATGCACCTGGTCAGCCCGGGAGATCTCGACCAAGAAGCTGGGCAAGTCCATCTCTTCATTCACAGCCGCCACTGTAAAATTGGGATCGTCCCACAAGCTGCGCATCAGGGTCTTTCCGGCCCTTCCAGCCCCGTTGATAGCCAACCGCAAGGGTCGGTCTAATAGATCGCTCTTCTTGACCTCAGGCCAGCGGGAGGCGGGGATCGGTTTGGCCTCGTAAAACGATTCTGAACGGGCGGGGGCGGAAGACGCTGGAAGCTCCCCGGTCATGAGTTGGATCTCTTCTCTGATGGTTTGGGCCAACCCCCAGTGGGAAACCCACATTTGAATCCGCACCAAACCCTCTCCCTCGACCACCACCGATCGAGGGTCCACCACCACGGCCCTGGACTCATTCACAAAACCTAACGAGACCGGATACTCCGTCCGGTCGGCCACCCGCAAAATGCCCTTCAGAGGGCCTTCCTCCGCCTGGCGGAAGGCTTCCATCACCTCCCCGTGGGTGACGTCGGTTCGCTTAAGCTGGATCGAGACGGTCACCAGATCGGCCCCCTCGGCGTTGTCCTCAATCACCTGACCGCTGGGCGGGCGGTTCTGCCTTTTCCACTCCTCCTCGGAGAAGATGCCGGTGATCCTCCAGGTAACACCCGCCACATCCACCACCCGGCTTAAATCAACCTTTTCCTTGCTCGGAATGGTCTTGCTCCGACTCCAGGTGATTCCACCCCAGTTGGATACGCCAATTGCTACATTTAAAACCTTGTCGGCGATCGAACAGGCATAGCTAGCCGGCGAGGCGTGGTAAAGGATCTGGCGGCGCTTGCCCTCCTCCTGCCCATAGAGGGCCTTTCTCTCATTAACCCCCAGAACCACCGGGTCCCCATGGGGAGGATCCTCCTCTGGAGAGAGAACCATGATCTGGGGCACAAGCCCACGCACGCTGTTGAGCCTGCGCCTCTGTTTCTCCGAAAAGGCCTCCTTGGCTTTTTTCCGGGCCGGGTCGTCCCGGGTGAGCTTGTACACATAGGGCTGGTCATCGGCCACCAGAAGGGCCTGAACGCCTCCCTTCTTGCAATCCTCCTCAAAGGCCTTGCGCCCTCGTTCCCGGCCGTCCTCCCGTTTTCTTTCCAGCAGGGTTTGAGCCCTTTGGATGTCTTCCGTTTTCCACTTCGCCC
>CAYJSX010000123.1:0-4834 GCA_964372575.1 uncultured Planctomycetia bacterium | reverse complement strand
GCCTGCCGACACCGCCAGGCTCGGTCGTATGGGCGCGCCGCCTCCGCAACACTCAGGAAGGAGGGAAGCCTCTTGTCCTGCTTGGGGCCCAGGAGACCCGGGGCGGGGTTCGACTTCAAATAACCTTCACGGGTTAAGAATCGAAAGAAGGAGCGCACGCAGGCCACCCGGCGCGCCAACGTCACCTTCGAAAGCCCGGCGCTTCGCTGCTTAGCCACAAAGGAGCGCAGGGCGAGGAGATCGGCCTCGCCCCACGGTTTCCCCTGCAGGGATTCGGCGAGGAGGCTCAAATCCTTGGTGTAGCTGCGCAGGGTGTGGGGGGAGGCGTTCTTTTCAATCCGCAAGTAGTTGAGGAACTTCTCGACGTAGCGATCAGCCATGGGCCGTCTCCTTCGTAGGCCCTTCGGGGTGGGTCGCCTTCTGGTCCGGGGCGGGCGCGGGAAGGTGCTTCTCGATGTGGCGGCACTCCGGGTAGCGGGTACAGCCGTAGAAGAAGCCGCGTCGGGAGCGACGCCGAACCAGCTCGCCGGTGCAGCCGGGTTCCGGGCACTCGATCCCGGTGGTGACCGGCTTGGCAAACCGGCAGGCTGGAAAACCGGAGCAGCTGAAAAACTTTCCGTTGCGGCCCCACTTCAGGACAATCGGCCTGCCGCACTGGGGACAGATCTCGTTCGTCGGTTCGGCCGGCCTCTTCACCGAGCGCATCTGGGTCTTGGCCAACTCCAGCGCCTGCGAAAAGGGCTCATAAAAATCTCGGACGCAGTGGGCCCACTTCTCTTGCCCCTCCTCAACCTCATCCAGCTCCTCCTCCATCCGAGCGGTGAATTGAACATCGAGGATCTTGGGAAAATGTTTAAGGAGCAGATCGGTCACGATCTCCCCCAGCTCCGTCGGAACCAGGGCCCTGCCCTGGTGATGGACATAACTCCGCGTGGAAAGGGTTTGGAGGGTAGGGGCATAGGTGGAAGGACGCCCGATCCCCAGCTCTTCCATCGCCCGTATCAAGGAGGCCTCGGTGTAGCGGGCAGGGGGCTTGGTGAAATGTTGGCTTGGCGTGATCGAAACGGCCGTGACCGTTTCTCCCTGGGTGAGGACAGGCAGGAGCTGACTCTTCGTCTGGGTGGGCTCCAGGGTCTGGTCCTCCTGCATCAGCTTCAAGAAACCTGGAAAGAGGACCCGGGTTCCGGTGGCCTTGAAACCGGACCGTCCGGCCGTCAGCCAGACGGTGGTCACCTCCAACTGGGCGGCAGACATCTGGCTGGCGAGAAACCGGTTCCAGATGAGGGTGTACAGCTTGAGCTGCTCCGGCGTGAGGAACGCCTTCAGAGACTCAGGCGTTCTTCTCACGGCGGTGGGACGGATCGCCTCATGGGCCTCCTGCGCCGTCTTTCGGGAGCGATAGCGGGGAGGCACCTCCGGCAGAAAATCTTCCCCAAAGGCCTGCCCGATGTATTTGCGGGCCTGCTTGACGGCCTCGGCAGCCACCTGGACAGAATCGGTGCGCATGTAGGTGATAAGACCCACCTGCCCTTCCGGCCCGGCCTCGAGCCCCTCGTAGAGCTGTTGGGCAATCCGCATCGTTCGGGCCGCGGTGAATCCAAGCTTGTTGAACGCCTCCTGCTGGAGGGTGCTGGTGGTGAAGGGAGGGGCGGGATGGCGCCTCTGGGTTTTGGTCTCAACCCTCTCCACCACAAAGGGCAAGCCCTCCAGCTCTTTCACAATCCCCTGCGTCTGGGCCTCGGTCTTCAGATCGGCCTTCTGGCCCTCGATCGTCTCCAGCATCGCGGTGAAGCGCCTTAGGTCTTTCTCCTTCTCCTTGGCGCCGTGGGCCTGCTTCTCCAGGAGGGCCTCGATCTCCCAATATTCCTGTGGGATAAAGGCTTGGATCGCCCGCTCCCGCTCCACGATAAGTCTCAGGGCGACCGACTGCACCCGGCCGGCGCTTAAGCCCCGGCCCACATTCTTCCAGAGCAGGGGGCTCAAGGAGTATCCCAAGATCCGATCCAAGACGCGCCGGGCCTGTTGGGCTTCCACCTTGCGCAGGTCAATCACACGGGGATGGTCAAAGGCGGCCTGAACCGCCTCTTCGGTGATCTCGTGAAAGACGGCCCGGTGTACCTTCTTGCCCTCTCCCAGCAAAGCGGCGAGATGGGCCGAGATCGCCTCCCCTTCCCGATCGGGGTCGGTGGCGAGGTACAGCTCTTTGAAACGCTCGGCCTTTTCCTTGAGCTCTTTGACCAGTTTGCGCTTCTTGGCGATGACGATGTACTTGGGCGCGAACTCTCTTTTAAGATCCACCCCAAAGGCGCTTTGGGGCAGATCCATCACGTGTCCCTGGGAGGCCACCACCTCGTACGAAGGGCCCAAGAAACGATCCAGGGTCTTTGCCTTGGTGGGAGATTCCACCACCACGAGCGCCTTCTTCACCCCGCCCCTCCGCCCCCTACAAAGTGGACAATCTCCACCCGATCTCCCTCCTTCAGCATCGCCTGAGGTACCTCCTCGCGCTTTAAGATGTTGAGATTAAGTTCCACCACGACCAGCTCCGGCTTGAGCGCAAGCTGCGCCAGAAGCTCGGTCAGGCGCGCCCCTCCGGCAAGCTCCATCTCTTCTCCGTTGACTTGCACTCTCATGAGGCTCGGGTAAATCCCTCTCCTGGAATCCGCCGAATGAATCCCTTGAGCTCCAGACCGGTCAAGACCGTAAGCAGATTCGATGCCTGCATCGATGTGGAAGCGGCCAGGTGTTCAACGGCAATGGGGGTCCCCACCGGAACCGCCTCATAGACGCTCTCCTCCTGCCGTGAGAGTCCTAAGGAGGGAGGGTCGGACCCCTTCGCTTCCTGTTTCTGCCTGAAGCGTTCGACCTGCCCCTGAAGTTGAGGGGCCAGTTCCTCCAGGATATCCTTCACCCCTTCGACGAGCTTCGCCCCGTCCTGGATCAACCGATGGGTTCCGGTACTCCTGCCTGAGGTGATGGGACCGGGCACCGCGAAAACCTCCCGACCCTGTTCCAGGGCGGCCTGGGCCGTGATCAAGGCGCCGCTGGCCGGCGGGGCCTCGGTCACCACCACGCCGAGCGAAAGCCCAGAGATCACCCGGTTGCGCCGTGGAAAGTTTTCCCTCTCTGGCCCCTTGCCCATGGGAAACTCCGAAACGAGCGCCCCCTGGGCGGCGATCCGTTCGGCCAGCTTTCGGTGATGGGCCGGATAGAGGGTGGACAACCCATGGCCCAGGACAGCAATCGTGCGCCCGCCCGACTCCAAGGCCCCCTCGTGGGCTGCCCGGTCGATCCCCTCTGCCAATCCAGAGACCACGGTAATCCCCGCGCGGGAAAGTCCCTTGGCCAGTTCGTGGGCGGCACGAAGCCCGTACGGGGTGGCGCGGCGGGTTCCCACGATCGCCACAGCGGCCGAATCCTCCTCTAAAAGCTCTCCCTTGATGTATAAAACCGGCGGAGGGTCATGGATCGCGCGAAGAAGTCTCGGATAAGCCTCATCGAGCCAGGTGAGGGTTTGGACACCAAGCCTTCTGGCCCACTCCAGTTCTTTCGCCGCCTGGGCCCCGCCAGAGGCCCTCTGTATCCCCTCCACCACCTCTGGCCTTCCTTGCCACCCTAAGATTTCTTGAAGTGTCGCGGAAGGGGCTTCAAAGACCGCCTCTGGCTTGCCCAGGGCATCCAGCAGCTTCCGGATCGAAACCGGCCCCAAGCCTGGAATAAGGTTGAGCTGAATGAGGGCCTCCTGGGGGGTCATCGGCATTCCTCTCGAACCTCGATCGCCTTGACAACCTCCTCCGCCACCTCTTCCACGCTGCGATCCGAGGTGTCGATCGTCACGTGGGCCTGGGCATAAGAGGGGGCCCGGAGCGTGAGGAGCTCCTCGAGTTTTTCCAGGGGATTGGGGCCGTTGAGAAGGGGCCGCGAGGGCAGCATCTTTAAGGTCCTCTTTAAGATCACCTCAGGCCGGGCGGTCAAACAGACGAGGATGCCGCTTGCCTTTAAGAGTCTCACATTCTCCTCGTTGAGGAGGACCCCGCCGCCCGCGGCGATCACCTGATCCAGCTTTGGAGCCACGGCTCGAACCACCTCCTGCTCAAGCTCTCTAAAACCGGCCTCCCCCGAATCGGCGAAGATTTTCGCCACCGAGCGGCCGGCCCCTTTTTCGATCAGTCGGTCTAGATCGACAAAAGGCCTCTTCAGCCGGCGGGCCAGCGCCCTGCCGACCACCGATTTTCCGGTTCCCATGAATCCCACCAATACGATATTTCTCATCGGACGTATCTAGCTGTAAGCTGTAACACGACCCATGCAAAACCGTTCGTGCTGATCCTGAGCCAGGTCGAAGGATCGAAGCACGAACGTCCCTCCTCACCCTTCGACAGGCTCAGGGTGAACGGGGCGTCCCTCCTCACCCTTCGACAGGCTCAGGGTGAACGGGGCGGTTTGCATGACTCGTGCAGTAAGTTAAAACCTTCTCAGTTGATTCAAATAACCGCGCCAGTTCCGCTTCATCTCCTTGAGGCTGTCGCCGCCGAACTTTTCCAGGAGGGCGTTGGCCAGCTCAAAGGCGGTCACCCCCTCGGCCACCACCCCGGCCGCCGGGACAGCGCTCACGTCGGAGCGCTCCACCGTCGCCGCGAAGGGCCTCTTGGTCTTGAGGTCCACACTCATCAAAGGACGGCGCAGGGTGGAGAGGGGCTTCATGTGGATTCGCAGCACAATCGGCCCTCCCACCGAGATTCCACCCTCGATCCCGCCGGCCCGGAAGCTCTTCCGAAAGAAACCCTTTGCCTTGGAGTGGTAGATCGGGTCGTGGAGCTTTGAACCGAAGATC
>CAYJSX010000122.1:2805-4893 GCA_964372575.1 uncultured Planctomycetia bacterium | reverse complement strand
GTAGTTTAAAAACTTTTCTCTTATTTCCCAGGCGGGAATCTGATACCCTCCACCAGCATCCTCGGATGTGACTAAACGAACCTTTTGGCCTGGCTTAAGATCTGGGAAGGTTTCACCGCGCCTTTCCAAAAGGGAATTGAGTTGATCCAGAAGCCCCGGACGACCCCCCTGCGAGAATAAAACGTAGTCATAAATTTCTGGAGAAATTTCTACGTCCCATCCCGCCTGGGCCATCTCTTTAACCCAATCCGACACTCTGGCTCCCTCCTCAATCTCAGCCACTTGGTTCTTCAACTCTTCCAAAACCCTCGATTGAGGTGGCAATTCTTCCGGTTTTGGCTCCGCGGTAGGACGGAAAGACTCCAAGAGGCTAATCGATCTTAGCGTCTCTAGAGCCTTCAGCTTAAAGACTTTAGGATGGACATCAAGCCTGCTAGCGTCTGGTAAGGGGTGTAAGATTTGAACAAAGAAATTTCCCGGCCCAAAAAGGCCGCCTTTAACCTCAGTGAGCGGGATGGTTAACTTCGGCTGATTGCCGATAGAGAAATTGAGCGTATCACCTTTCAGCAAAAGAGAAAGTTTCGCCCGATGCTCGAGTGCATCGTTCACCGGGACACCTTCAATGGAGATTTCCTTTCTGATAGAGCGACCATAAGGATCTTCGATTATGAAGGCCTTGATGGGAGAATTCCACATCGGCCCGATTGAGACCATGACCGCCACAGATTTATTCAGAGGTTCTTTTAGAAGGAGGATGCCTAGGTTGAGCTCATAAGAAAAGTCTTTATAATGTCTATTGCTCCCAAGAGAAACCACGACCTCGAGCTCTTGGGTGTTTCCTCCTCCCAGATGTAAAGCAGGAGTTGAGAAGACGATGGTACAGGGTTTACCATCTGACTTCATTAAAGAGGACTCACCTGTTTTGGGCTCCTTATGCACCTTAACGTTCGGTTTGTCGGTCACATCCTTCCCAAATGATGGACCTCCACCTCCACTGCGTCCTCCTTCCGTCAGAAATTTAAGTTGCTTCAATCCCCGGAGCCCCTCTTCGACATTCCAGCTAAAATCAACGAACTCCTTGCTGCCGGGAGAGATGGAGAAGGAAGAGCCGGCATCCTCCAATTGCTGATTTATCTCCTGAATGAACTGAGCTACGTCAGGCCTGTCCTGGCCCAACGCCAGGATTTCCTTGAGGAGTTCTAGGGTCCAGCCTGCCTGGGAGCGGGCTATCGGCTCAGCGAGTTTCTTGACCCAGCCCTCCTGTTGGGTTTTAAAATTTTTTAATTCAGCTTGAATTTGCTCGAGCGCCTTGCGCTTGGCGCCATCTGCTTTACCTGCCTGCTGTTGTTTCAAAACGATCTCCACCCAGCGGATCGCCAACTTGCCAGATTCCGCTTTCCAGAGCAACTCGGCAAGGCGGCCTTCTGCCTCAATTGAAAGCACCTTGTCTATGTGAGTTTTCAAGGCCTTGCTGAGCCAATCAAGAGAGGAAGATGTTGAAAGGAGGCCTTGAACCGTCGGATCGTTGCGTAATTTGGGCTCCTTTTCGAAGAACCCATTGAGGGCTTTGATACCCTCCTGAACTTCACTTAAGGTTTGGCCGAGAAATTTCACCCTTTCATGAAACTGTTTCACCTGGGTCTTGAAGGCTGCGGACGCCTCCTCCTGCTTCTTAAACAAGGCGCGCAGGGCAGCCAAATCTTCATGGAGTTTATTCCACCCTTTTGGAGGGGGCATTTTCTCTGCGCAGGCAGCGAGGGCGGAACCAACCCGCTGGGATAGGGCCGTGAACTCTTGAAGGTTAGCCTTCATCTGGTCTTTGAACGGCTGCGTCTTTTTTACAATCGGATCTAGGATTTGATCCAACTCCTCAGGCCCATTCGGGAACTTGGCCAAGGCCCCTTGGACCGCTTCGATTTTGGTCTTGACAAGAGTTTCCTGGTCGGATTTTAAGGCCTCCTCAGCTTGGATCAATGCTCGCCCCACGTCATCAATCTTTTGCTACCTCAGGAGGAGAGCCGCCTTCCTGGCCCGGATCTTCTCCAGGACCTCAACGATCTTTCGCCTTTGTTCCTTTTGGTCCGGTGT
>CAYJSX010000122.1:0-2795 GCA_964372575.1 uncultured Planctomycetia bacterium | reverse complement strand
TGAGGTCAGGACGCTCCTCTGTAAGTTCCAACTGAACCAGTAGAGCTTCGAGTTTCCTTTCGTGTTGGGTCAAGGAATCGTTTGATCGTTCTGTCTTCTGGCGGACGGTCTTGGCTTCTTCTTCGAGTCGGACCCTTATGTCCTGGACATTGCCAAGAGCCCCAGACGCCGCTTCGCTAGCCGACTCAATTTGCCGGAGTACATCCGACGCCTTTTGAAGTTGTTTCTGGACCTCCTCTGACACCTGATCTAGTTTCTCAAGATCGTCCAGGATTGGATTGATTACCTCTGTTGGGCTCTGACCTGTAGGGGAAGGACGGGTTAAGCCTGGAGCGACGGCTCCAGGAGAAGGGGGTTTCTGCTCCCTTTGAGACAAATAGAACGCTATGCCGCCGCCAAAAAGGAGGGCAGACGCGGCAGCTATACCCCAGCCAGTACGGGTATCCTTTTTGACGCGGTGGAACCGACGAGGCTTGACTGACTTAGGGGCCTGGGCCTGGATTTGCTGCGCTACGGTCTTTAGGCGCTCCAGGGCGGCTTGGGCTTGGGGAACCGATGGTTGGAGTCCCGAGGCGTTTGCACTACCATAAGCCCCAACCAGATATTCTTCCCATAAACCAAGGAAAGCTTTCCCATTAGGAATTCTTTTTCGCTCATCCTTTTGGGTTGCCGCTGTCAAAATCCCTTTTAGTTTGTCATCTAAGTCAGTAGTCTCTTTACTATCCTTGCCCAACGTGCTTATTCCACGGAGGAGACCGACCCTTCGCCTGAGAATAAGTTGGGCCGTCGTTTCATCTTGACCCTGCCAATCCAGATGTCGTCCGGTAAGCATCTGGTAGATGATGAGACCCAGGGAAAAGACGTCTGTGGCTGGCGAGACGAGTTCTCCTCTGGCCTGCTCAGGAGAGGCGTAAAGGGGCGTCCCAGCAAACCCGCCCTCTTGTGTAACCCCCACTTCCGCCCGCTCACCCTTAGCCAGACCAAAATCCAAAATGGTAACCCGAGTTTTCGCCGGTTGGGGCTTCAATCCCTTCATTTGTTGCTTAAACAGCAAGGCATCTTCAGTCGCTCTAAGCCTTTCAAGGGCCTCCAGAAGAGACTCTTCCCACGTTTGGCGCTCCAACAGCATGATGTTATCCGGTTTTAAGTCTCGATGGATGATGCCAAAGCGATGCATCTCCTCAACTCTTAGAAGGATTTCCCATACCACCAGAAGAGCCTCTTCCTTGGTCAAAGGCTTTTCGACATCCCGTGACCCCACTGCCTCTGGAAGCCACTTCCGGAGAGACTTGCCAGGGACGAAATCCATAACGAGGCAGATTTGGCCACCGAAGTCAAAGCGTTCTCGAACAGGGGCAAAGTAAGGCGCCTTCTCGGATCTCTTCAGACGAGCACTCAAGGCGATTTCGTTTTTGAGGCGGGCCAGTGCCAGTGCCAGCAGCTCTTCATTGCTAGGTTTGAGCACCTTAATCGCCACCCACATACTTTGCTCCTTGTCGTACGCTAGGTAAACCACCGCGTTACCCCCCTCCCCAAGCCTTCCAAGCACCCGATAGCGACCATCTTTCAAAAGGGAACCTTCGCCAATTTGGGCAGGGACAGGGGTGGTGGTGGCTAAGCTGGATGGAGTAGGTGGTGGTGCTGTTTTGGTTGACCGCTGAGCAAAAGAAGAAGGAGGCCCCGTTGTCTGTTTCGGGGGCTGCATCTCTGGCAACTGCAACCACTTTTGAACAAGGGAGCTGAGGGATTTTTGACCAGTCGTTGCCTCTCGCAAAGCCTTTTTAAACTGGCTCGTCGCTGTCTCTTTTGGAAATTGATATATATCCTTTTGATTCAGTTCAAGCAACAAGGCGTAGGCTATTTGGGCGCCAAAATGATCCAGGAGTTTTGGAGGAAATTTTCTAGCCAACGAGCCAAAGATGCAGTGGTTAAATACGATCACCGCCAAAAAGACCTCGACCAATCCTTCGCCTTTCTGATGGAGCGTCTTAAGGAAGCCAATAGGAAGGGTAACCTTCGCCTTTCCATTCTCCCGCTCAAGTTGAAAAAGTTCCTTACTCTCCTCGGAGAAAACAATGGTGGTGGATTTGCCATCCAGTTCTTTCTCTAAAGAGGGCGGGGGCACACCTTGATCTTCGGGCTTTAAACCGCTTTTTCCCTTAACCCCCTCGTACCCCTTGCGGTGAACCTGCGAAACGATATCAAAGAAAGTTTTTAATAACTCTGGTTCAATCGGAATTTTTAGCTGACGGGTGGCAGCCTCAATTTCAGCAATGAGATCGTCTCTCCATTTATTCAGGTCTTGGCCTAATGGAATCTCCTTGGTGCTGGTTTCTTCTAAGCCAGCCAAGGCTTGTTGGAGCTGGTTGAGCTGCCAGGGAGATTCCTCAAGACCGGTGGGACGTAACGCGAGGGCGGCCGAGGGGCCCAGGGCCAGATTCAGCACGAGGAGAATCAAGATGAAGCAGCGGCTCAATCGAAGCAGGCGCTTCGCGTTGCTAAGGAAAGGTTGCGTTATCGGTTCAAGTCTGCCCATGGCGAGAACTAACAATAAATATACTTTAACGATTTATAAAAATCAAGAAGAAGACTCTAGCGACTCACCCTCCATTCCTCGATAGGTTCTCACGATAGGTTCCTAACTGGTCGAATGCGTCTAGGTTGTGTTACGATATGGCAAGGATGGAAGAATCGGCGAATAGCTGAATTGGGTAAGGCGCTTACCTTGGTTGACAGATTCCATAGGGGCCGTGGTGTAGCCTGGTCTAACACGTCAGATTGTCAATCTGAAGATC
>CAYJSX010000121.1:0-4894 GCA_964372575.1 uncultured Planctomycetia bacterium | reverse complement strand
TCTCTACTTGCTATGATTTTCTCGGCGACAACGCAACTCGAAAATCTCTGGAGGAGGTATATTACAGTCTTGACCCAGGAGGAGTTGTGATAGTAGTCGGTCAAGCTCAGAACCCAAGCAGGCATTTTCTGAACCGTGTAAGATTATCCGGCCGTAATGTTAATGGGGCGATCCATTACCGAGAGCCCTTCGTCATGAAGAAATGGATGCAGGAGTCTGGCTATAAAGAGATCGTATCAGAGGTGGATAAGTGGGGAATGTATTGTTTTTATATTGGAAGGAAGACTGGCGATAATCATCCTACTAATGGGAGTTCAGATACACCTATTTTTCAAAAAGGCCGCATGTACAAGAGAGTTATCAACATGCGCTCGAATGATGTGTACCAGTATATGCGCGGTTTTAAGCCGTTGCATAACGGAAGGGGGCTCCGTGGTAACCGAACCGTAATCCTTATGGCAACTAATGATTACTTAGGTTTGAGAATCCACCCTCGAGTTATTCAAGCAACAATTGATGCAGCCAAAGAGTACGGGGCTTCAACGTCAAGCTCCCGGATACTCGCTGGGAACATTCAGTTGCATGAGGAATTGCAGTCGAAACTTGCCACCTTTTTGAATTTTGAAGACGTGCTGATCTTTTCTAGCGGTTACACAGCGAATTTAGGAGTTATGGCAGCTATGCTGGGTAAAGGGGAGGTTGCCCTTGTTGATAGGTATGCTCACGCAAGTCTTTTGGATGGCTGTAAGTTATCGGAAGGGATTACCAGGTTTTTTCCACACAACAATATCTCGAGCTTAGAAATGCTACTCGCAGAATACAGAGATACAAGGTGCAAGCTTGTTGTGTGTGATGGTGTTTACAGTATGGATGGGGATCTAGCCCCCCTCTCTGACATAATTCGTCTCGCGGAACAATATAATGCAGGTGTAATCATTGATGATGGGCATGCAACAGGAATCTTTGGCGAAAAAGGTAGAGGGACTCTGGAGCATTTCAACATCATGAATAAGGAAAGGTGTTTACTCATTGGAAGTTTGGGTAAGGCTTTAGGAAGTACTGGAGGCTTTGTCGCTGGAAATCGTGAGGTGATCGATTACTTGAGGCATACTACTAGGTCCCTTCTGTTTTCGACTGGTTTGCCCCCCGTATGCGCAGCGGCTGCTATAGCAGCATTGGACGTTATTAAAGAGCAGCCAGAACTTATCCAACGGTTATGGTACAACACTTGGGAGATGCGCCAAGGGCTCATTAACCTTGGCTACAACACAGGGAATAGCGTCTCGCCGTTGATCCCGATAATCATCGGAGATGAATACACTGTTTATAAGATGTCAGTTGCTCTTGAAGAAGCTGGGGTTGTCATAGACGGGGTTGCGCCACCAGCAGTGAAGCAAAACCAGTGTAGGCTAAGGATACGCATGATGGCAACTCATACAGAGAGGGATATTTTCACTGTACTCGAGTTGCTCAAGAAAGTAGGTAAGAGATTTGGTGTGATTGAGACAGCTACGGCGGGAAATCGTTGATGCAGTTGACGACTTTCTTTGCCCTAAGTGGATTTTTTAACGGTGTCACGAGTTTTGTTTTAGGGGTAATAGTACTCTTAAAGAATCGACGAAGGAACGTTAACCAGATTTATTTTTTGTTCAACTTAAGCATCACCTTTTGGAGTATTGGTTATATTTTCTGGCCTTTAAGCCACACCCGAGAATCAACCCTATTTTGGTTTCAAATACTTCATTACGGTGCTGTATTTATCCCTGTTACTTATTATCATTTCGTTCTCATGCTAACGGAGCAGCTTGTAAAGAGAAGACAGAGCCTAACGATCGGTTATCTGCTTGCGCTGTTTTTTGCACTCCTTATTCCGTCAAGGTTTTTCATCAGAGACATGGTTCCAAAATTTGCTCTAGAATTCTGGGCAGTTCCTGGCGTCCTTTACCACTTTTTTCTTTTGTGCTTCTTCACCTACGTAATTATGTCGCTCACCTTGCTATGGAAAGAGATGGCAAGATCAGGCGGTAGGAAAAGAGATCAATATAGACATGTATTTCTCGCAACGTTGATTGGTTATGCCGGCGGCTCAACTAATTACCCTCTTTGGTACGGCATTCCCATTTATCCGGTTGGAAATATCCTTGTGACCCTTTATGTTGGGATTATTGCTTACGCAATCGTCCGGTATCGCCTTATGGATATCAATCTTGTCGTTACGAGGACTGCAGTATTTGCGATGGTCTATGCGCTGGTGTTGGGGTTGCCGCTGGGAGCGGCGCTGATATGGCAGACACAACTCGAGCGACTTTTGGGGCCGAGGTGGTGGGTGTGGATGTGGTTGGTGGGAGCTTTCCTGACAACGGCGGCGCATTATGTGAATCTTTATCTGCAGCAGAAGGCGGAGGAGCGGCTGCTGGCGCAGCAGAGGAGGTATCAGGAGACGCTAAGGCAGGCGGCGAAGGGGATGACGCTGGTGAAGGATATGGGGCGGCTGCTCAATTTGGTCGTGCATATCCTGACCAGGACGGTGAAGGTGGGGCATGCGTCGGTGTGGCTGCTGGATAGAGAGACGGACCATTTTATTCTGCGAGGCATGAGAGGGCACAACGGGGTTCAGTTGAATGACGTGATTGAGGGCAAGCATCCCCTCATCGGATACCTGCACAAGGTGAAGGAATCTGTTGTGGAGGAGGAGCTGCGGCTGATGACGCAGGGTGGGGGGATGGAAGAATTGAAGCCGGTCGTCGATGAGATGGCCCGGATTGGGGCTGCGGTTATCATCCCTTCGATTGTGGAGGACAAGTTGCTGGGGTTTCTCGTGATGAGCGAGAAGAAATCTGGACAGATGTATTCGACCGATGATCTGCGGGTGTTCCAGGTGCTGGCGAGCCAGGCGGCGCTGGCGATTGAGAACGCGCAGTTCTATGAGGATCTGAAGGAAACGCAGGCGGAGTTGTTCCAGACGGCGAAGCTGGCGAGCTTAGGGCAGATGGCCGGGGGGATGAGCCATCAGATCAACAACCGGTTCTATGTGCTGACCATTTTGGCGGGAACCCTGCGGGCGGCCCTGGAGCAGATCAAGGTTGGCGATGCGGTAACACCGGAACTGAATGCCCTCTTGGAGCGGACCCGGGAGACGATGACCAAGATTGAGGATAACGCCATTCGAGGCGGCGACATCGTGAAGACGCTGCTTCGGTTCTCCAGGCCCGGGAAGGTGGAGGCCAAGCCGATTACCCCGCAGGAGATTGTGGCGGCGGCCCGGGATGTGGCGCAGTACAAGGCGGACTTAAGCTCGATTGACTTTGTGCAGGAGTGGCCGGCCAACCTGCCGGAGGTGAACGGGAACTTGAACCAGTTAGCCGACTGCTTCTTCAATCTGATCACGAACGCCTACGATGCCATCCAGGCCAAGATCGAGAAGAGCAAGCCGCTCGATTACCGGGGGCGGATCACCATCTCGGGCCATCCGGCGGTGGATGGGCGGGTCTCGATTGACATTGTCGACAACGGGATCGGCATGAACCGCCAGGAGATGGATCAGCTCTTCGTGCCCTTCTTTACGACCAAGGCGACGGCCGAAAAGGGAACAGGACTTGGGCTCTTTGTGATCAAAAGGATTCTGGAGCACCACGGGGGAAGCATCGCCGTTCAATCCAGCCCTGGCCAGGGGACGACCTTCACGATCTTCTTGCCTGCCGTTGCCAGCCAGGGCGGGCAGGGCGGAGTGGTTCGAATCGGCTAAAAATTTTTTACTTGACAAATTAGTTTTTATGCAATATATTTAATATTGTGAGTACAAGAGTGGAAAACTCCATGACCCCCGAGTGGATGTCAAGGCGAACAGAGAAATTGGGGTCTGACCCCCAGAAAGCCCCCCGATGATTACCTTAAGGGGTCAGACCCCTTTTGGTTTTAAGCTTGTTGCTAGCGTTACGGCGTTTTGTTTTACCCTCCTGCAGTTGGCTTTGCCTTTTGCCAATGCCCAACACCCCGAGCTTCCCGAATGGCTCAAAGAGGAGCAGGGCGGCTGGGTCTCGGCTAAGCAGGCCCAGCGCCTCCACCGGGCCGACCGAGAACTCCTGGCCCACCTGTCCACCCTAGAGCAGACGGTTCAACGCTTTATCACGACTCACCCCTCCGGCCTACAGGCCCAGTACGCTCAGCCCAAGGCCGAACAAGCTCCGGAGCTTGTGGTCGCGAGAGATAAGGAAGGGAATCTTCTGTGGGCTCCCACCTTGGACGACTACCAGAAGATCCAAAATGGCACCCTCCTGCTGGTGGATGGAACCCTGCAAGTTGTTCGAGGGGGCCAGCTCATCCGCCAGGTGGCCGCCGATGGTACCGAAACCTTCTACCGGACAGACGGCCTGATCGATTACGAAATCGCCCCAGACGGCATCCGCACCGACTATACCTACGTCATTGCGAGTCCGCCAAGTTCCTTAGCGGGCAAAGCAATCTCATTTACCCGCACGACCCACCTCCCCACCGGCGATCTTATTCAAAAGTACAATGCCGAGGGCCGCCTGACCCGTCAGACAGACCTCGAGGGGCGGATCTCTACCTATGAGAACGGCATCTTAAAGTCGGTTGTTGCCGATGGCTTTACCTACACTTACATCTCAAAAATCACCCATGATGGGACGATCACAGCGACCCTTAGCCAGGCCAGCGATGGCGAGGGAACCACTTACATCTTCTCGGACGGCAACCTTTCTGAGATCCGTTTGGCTGACGGCACCGTCCAGACCATCACCAATGGCCAAGTGGCGAAGGTCGTCACCCCCTCCGGCACCGAATACCGCTACTTCGACGGCTGGCTCCGGGAGGAGCTCACCTCCGGCCAGACCACCCGCTACGCCTACACCTTCAATCCCGCAGGCAACCTCGC
>CAYJSX010000120.1:0-4909 GCA_964372575.1 uncultured Planctomycetia bacterium | reverse complement strand
TCCGATCTCGCCATGGCCCTTTTTAGGGAGGCGTCGGCCGTCGCCAACTTCTCCGGCAAGAAGGTGTCCAGCGGCAGGGCGGAGGGAACCTCGATGACATAGAGGGCCGTGACCGCCGCGCCGTGATCCCGGGCAAACTGGCAGGCCATCTGGAGGTTCTCTGTCATCGGGCCGCCCAGGGTGGGCACCAGGATTGATTTGATGCTCAACGCCTGGTATTCCGGAACCGCAACCCTTTCGATCTCCACGCTGGCCATTGCCGGGATGCGCTGCTTACGGCGGTAGGCGTAATAACAGGCAATCCCCAGGGCCATCCAGATGAAACCGAGGTTCCGGCCGGCCGGCTTGCTGATGACCACATCCACCCAAACCCCGGCCGTCGCGAGCAAGCCCACGATGGCGGTGACCGGCAGTCGGATTCGCCCCAGGGGGATGTTGAATGGGATCCGGAAAGGCCGCTCTAAGTCCGGCTGACGGACCCTTAAGCCCAAGAGGGAAAGGTGGGCCAGCGCGAAGGCCAACATGGCCCCGAAGTTGTACAAATCGGCGATGAAGGTGAGCCGCTTGGCCACCAGGATGACCAGGGCCGCCAGCCCGGAAAAGAAGGTCAAGGAGATGTAGGGGGTGCGAAAGCGGGGATGGATCCGGTAGAAGACCCGGGGAACCTGGTAATACTCCCCCATGGCGAAGGTGAGCCGTGAGGCCCCCACCAATCCGGCATTGGCGGCCACGAACAAAATCGTGGCCCCCAAGATGCCAATCCAAGGGCCAAAGAACTGGCTTCCCACCGGCATGGAGGCGGCGATCCCTGCCAGCGGGTCTGCCAGGTACTGGGTAGCCAAGACTTTAGGATGGATGACCGAAAGGGCCACCGCCGAGATCCCGAAGTACATGATGAACAGGGTGACCATCGTCAGGAGGATCGAGCGGGGAATCACCCGGCCCGGATGGCGGGTCTCTCCCCCCAGCTGAGTGATCGACTCAATCCCGATGTAGGCCACCATCGCCATGGAGACCCCCTTCCAGAACTGCGGCCAGGTAGGGGACCAGTCAACCCCTGCTACCCCAATCTGCATCTGATGGGTCAGGTGGGGAATGTTCAGGAGAAGGAAGGCGCCGATGGAGATAATGGCGGCCTGGGTGGCAATATCGAAGACGCACAAAAGAAGAGAAGCTCGAGTCGATTCCTTAATCCCGATCACGTTTAGGGTAAGAAGCACGCCCAGCACGATGAGGCTAAAACAGACGTTGGGCAGCCCCATCTTGAGTGCCGGAAAGAAGTAAGCCAGATACGGCCCCATGCTGAAAACCGAGATGGCGATCGTCACGATGTAGTCCAACAGAAGGGCCCAGCCGGCGATGAAGGAGACGAGGTCGTTGAAGGCATGCCGGGCGAAACTGGAGGAGCCGCCGGCCTCTGGCAGGGCAGAGGCCATCTCCGCGTAGCTTAACGTGGTGCAGAAGAAGGCCAGCCCGGCCAGCGCCAGGGCGATGGGGGTAGCCCCCAGGGCATAGAGGGCCGTCACCCCCAGGGCGTAGTAGATCGAAGAGCCGACATCGCTGTAGCCCAGGGCAAAGAGGTCCCGCACCCCCAGGACCCGCCTTAACCCCTCCCGGTCTATCTGGACAATCCGGCGGGGCGTCTGCCCCTCGTCCGAAAGATCTATCCTCTCCTCAGCACTCATCGCTTAAACCGTTTCAACCTCTAAAGTGAAGCGGCGCCTTCTTAAGGCGCCGCTCATCATTCTTACGTATCAGCTCAACGAAGATTATTATAGCATAGCCCCCAGGCGTTCGGCAGAAACCCCCATCTTCCCACGCCAATGGTCCAGCAAATCTCGCAAGGTGTTTTCAAAAGGGATGCGGGGCTGCCAACCAGTTTGCCCAGAAAACTTGGAGCAATCCCCGGTCAGCACGGGAACATCAGAAGGTCGCAAACGAGAGGGATCCTGCACGATCTTCATCTTGACCGACGTCATCTCAAGCAGCATCTCAAGGACCTGTTGGATGGACCAGCCTTTGCCTGAACAGATGTTGTACACCTCTCCAGGCTCCCCCTTCTCCAGCGCCAGCCAATACGCCTCCACCATATCCCGGACATCCGTGTAGTCGCGTTGGGCCTCCAGGTTTCCCACGTAGATCACCGGCTCTTGCTTGCCAACCTCTATCTTTGCAATCTGCATGGCGAAGTTGGACTCGGCAAAGACATGGCCCCGCCGAGGACCCGTGTGGTTAAAGCCCCGGGTGCGGACCGCCTTCAACCGGTAGCTCATAAAGTATTGATACCCCAAAAAATCCTGCCCCACCTTTGAGACGGCGTAGGGACTTAGGGGGCGCAGGGGGTTCTCTTCCCGAATCGGCAGCTCATCCGGGAAAACCCGTCCATACTCCTCGGAACTCCCGGCAATCTGGATGAGGGGATCAAGTCTTAGCTCTCGGATCGCCTCAAAGAGGTTGAGCTGCCCACTGACATTGGTGGAGAAGGTCTCGGAGGGGTAGGCCCACGACTCCCGGACAAAGGACTTCCCTGCCAGATGGAAGATCCGATCCGGCCGCACCTTCTCGATAACGGAGCGCACCGAGGAGGCATCCTGGAAGTCGCACTCGTGAAGGGTCAGCCGCCCTTCCAGGTGCTCGATGTTCTCGGTCCTGGAGCGCCACCGCCAGGTCCCATGAACTTCAATTCCCCCGCGGTTCAAGAGGAACTCGGCCAGGTGCGACCCCACAAACCCCGTGATCCCTGTAACCAGTACCCTCAAATTCCCTCCCTGGGCCCGTAGAATTTCATTATACCCTCTGAAACCTCATCTGGGTAATCAAACAGATCATCCGCAGGGCTACCCCTATCGCCTTGAGTCGATCCCCGGTGATTTTAGATATCCCTGTTCTTTCCCGGTAACCAACTGGTATCTCCACACAGCGAAAGCCCCGCCGGATGAGGGCAATCATAAGCTGGGGTGAGAAGTGAGACCCTCCAACGGTTAAGAGATCCTCCACCTCTTCCACGGCCCTCTTGGAAATCATCTTGAAGGTACAGCCCACATCGGTAAGGCACGGCCCGTTGTGGAGGTACTCCAGGTATTTGGCCATGGCACAGTTGCCGTACCGTATTAGAAATCCCATGTTGGCCCCGCTCCAGATACAAGTCTTGGAAGTCCGAGTGCCGAAGATGGCGTCAAACTCGTCGGTGTAGGGCAAGAATTTGTAGATATCCTCTGGAAAAAAGGTCCCATCCGGCTCGGTGATGCAGACCCAATCCCCGGTGGCCTCCAACAGTCCGCGGCGACAGGCGAAGCCGTAGCCCTGCCGCTTCTCCGTCACGACCCTCGCGCCAGCCTTCCGGGCCAACTCCCCGGTTCCATCGGTAGAGTTGTTGTCCACCACCAGCACCTCATCCACCTCCGGCAAGCACCGAAACTCTTCCACGGCCTTCCCGATCCCCGGCGCCTCGTTGTACGCCGGCAGCACCACGCTTAACCGTTTATCCTTATACATCGGCTTATCCCGCCGCAATGGATGAACCGTCGGAATCGACCCTGGCCAGCCGATGACAGAGCTCGAAGTAAGCCTTGACCGCGTTGGGCCGATCGAAGAGCAACGCGGCCTGACGACCGTTGGTACCCAAGCGTTGGCAGAGGCCCTGGTCCCGATAGAGACTGAGAATCCCTTCGGCTATATCCTGAGCGTTTCCGGGGCAAGCCAGTAGACCGCATTGGTACTTCTGGGTGATTCGGGCCACATCGCACTGAGCATCCACTGCCGCTACATAGGGGCGGCCTGAGGCAAGAATTGCGTACAACTTGCTGGGCATCACGTAACCACCCAACCCAGGTTTCAGAGAAACAAGAAAACAGTCGGCCGCACCGAAAGTTTCACTCAGGTGTTCCTTGGGCTGGAATGGGAGGAAGCGCACCTGAGATAATCCCTGTTTCCTGACCAGTGCCTCGAGCTCAGCTCGCTTGACACCCTCTCCGACAAAGACAAACAGGAGCTGGGGTAGGTCCCTTAACAACCAGGCCGCCTTAAGCAGCGTTTCGAAATCCTGCAAGAGGCCGAGGTTTCCTGCATGCATGACGACAAAGCTCTCAGACAATCCGTGCTTAACCGAAAAGCTATTCTTTTTTTCCGTGGGTACCAGGGCAGAGCAATCTGCCCAGGGTGAGATGACCTCCACGCGCTCTGGGGTAGTTTCTTTTTCTTCTATCAGGCGCTTGCGCATGGCCTCCCCTAAAACAACAACCCGATCTGCCCGTTGAATAAGAGCCCGATTTACCTTCTCTAGCGCCCACTCGATGAGTGGACGTCTTGAATTTCCCAGAAGACGAGACACCTCTGGAAAAAGGTCGTTGTAGGAAATAACAAACGGACAGCGGCATCGCCGGGCCGTCCACCAGGCCGCCAAACCCAGCAGGGGCGGGTCGGTAAGGGCGATAACGACGTCAGGTCGCTTCAGTCTTCTCCCAGCCCAACAAGCCAAGGCAAAGTAACTTAAGTAATTGGCCACGCGCCCCAGAAATGACCGCTTGGAGAAGGCCGTGCCCCAGGCCCTTACAATAGAGACCCTGCCGTACCTTTCCACCCCGAGGGGACGCCAGGGCCGCCTGGACGCCCGATGGTCGGGCTCAAGGATCAAGGGCTTACCGGCAACCACCGTTACGTGACACCGGTAATCCTCTGCCAGGTCTTCTGCCAACTCGGTAAGAAGCTGTGAGGTGGCGCTGATCTCCGGATAGAAGGCTCGATTGAAAAAGACAATCCGTAGCGGTTTCATCGAATAAGATTCGGCCTCTTACCTTTTTACAGTGGGCGAAACAGGGCTAGAACCTGTCGCTCGTTGGGGAGGTGAGCCGCGTAGCTCGCTCCCCGAAGGGAACTCAAGGTTCCCTTCGGTTCTACCCTCCTAGAAGAG
>CAYJSX010000119.1:4240-4932 GCA_964372575.1 uncultured Planctomycetia bacterium | reverse complement strand
AGATTTCTGCCAGGCAAGATGCAAGAGATCTTAAGATCCGAACGAACGCGCCAATGGGTCGATGCCCAAGAGGCCGCGGCCCGGGAGAGGTGGCAGGCCGCTTGGGCGCAGGAACCAGGCTTCTGCGGCGTTTTTCTGGGTGAAGGAGAAGAGGCCCATCAGACCCGCCTGGACCTGGAGGCGTTTCTTAAGGATGTGTTGGAGGCAAAAACAAAGATCATCGCCTCGGCTCAACTTCGCGACTGGGAGATCCACCTGAAGGCCATGAAGCTGTTGCGCGAACAAAGGGGAGAGAACCTTCCGGATTACCTCCTCAATTTAATCTCGGATGAAGCCCGTCGGAAGCGTTTTGTTTTGAGCCTCTACGAACTCTTTAACGACATAGGCCACACGAGCCCAGACGTTTTCCAAATCCAGAGCCACCGGGCCGCCAGATACATCAGGGTGCGAATTTCGAGCCCCGGCTTTGTCCCGGTGAAAGAAAAACTCTCCCAACTCCCAGACGGTCCCAAGGCCCTGAACGCTGTCTTGGGCAGACTGCCCATCCTCTTTGTGATGGTTCAAAAGGGGATTGTTTCTTCGGAGGAAGTGATCCAAAGGCTCTCCACCCTTCTGGTCCACGAGAAGGTTCATGCCGTAGAGTTGGAGGGTCCCTTGGCCACCTTGCTCCAGTGGGCCCAAAGCCGCAGGGA
>CAYJSX010000119.1:0-4230 GCA_964372575.1 uncultured Planctomycetia bacterium | reverse complement strand
GGGCTTTTACGTGGAACCGGATTACTTCACCAGCTCCAGTTTTCTCTCTCCCAAGGTAGAGGCCGCTCTCTGGTCGGGGTTTATCACGCGCATAGTGTACGAGACTCGGCTGGATGAAAGAGAAATTCTTTTTGTGCACAACATCTACGGTTACTCCCCCTATGTGCTGCTGAAAGGTTATTCCTTTCCCGATAGAGGTTCAGCCGTCATCTTTCTCCATCAATACCGCACCGTCCATCGTGCCCTTCAGCTGGCCAAAGGAAAAGATCGGATTCCTTATTGGGGGGCTGCCCGGTTTGCCGATGCCCAAGGGATGCGCTGGTTTCGCGATTGGGAGTCCGGGCTGCTCAAACAAACCCTTCGGGAGAAGCCAGAGCTCAACGAAGGGAACCGTTTGCTCTGGTCAATGGCTCTCAGCGGTTTATTTCACGAATGGACGCATGTGTGGGGAAAGAAGGACGAATTCTTCCCCTTCCTGGTGACCCTGGCCTTCGGAAAGGTGCCGCCGATGGATTTAAGGGAGCTTGTTCAGAACAGTCTGGTGGTCGCGAAAACTCCAAGGCAGAAGCATAACAAAGAGGGGACCGACCTCCTCTTGTTCAAGCTTTTCAACATTCCCCCGCAGGACAATCCCTTAGATAACATCTTGAAGATTCAACTCAGCGGGCTTGACCTTCAACAGAGGGCTCGCCAGCTCCTTGGGATAGAGGATCCGACCCTCTTTATGCGGTTGCTCCTGCTGGAGAAAGAGATCGAGGCGATCTACCAGGTCCTGTTGAAAATCGAATTGAGCCCTCTGCCATTGGAAGTGGTCCCGCCGGAGGATCTGGGCGTGGCCGCTTCTCAGGGTGGCCTGGAGGAGAGGTTCCAGCGGGTGCCTGAGCTGGAACAGGGGGTTTGACTTAGGCGCTGGGCTTCGATAATCTATTTCTTTACGCATGACCCATCCCCGTTCTGACCTTACCGCCCTGATTGCCCTGCTGGCCGACGACCATCCGGAGATTGTGGAGGTCGCGCGCGAAAAGCTGGTGGAGCGGGCCGACGAGGCCCTGCCGCTCCTTAGGGAGGCGATCCATTCCCACGCCGATTCCAAGGTTCGGGTCGAGGCCCAAGGGGTGCTGGAGCGGATCCGGCTGGCTTCGGTAAGTCAGGAGTGGAGGAAGACCGCCAAGCTTCCGGAAGAGAAGCTTAATCTGGAGGAGTCTATTTTTTTGCTCTCCAAGGTCTCTTACCCTGACCTCGACACCGCCTCCTACCAGACCCGGCTGGATGAATTGGCACAGCGGATTCGACCCCTGCTCAGGCCCGCCTTGAAGCCCAGGGAGAAGCTCGCGATGATGAACCGGGTTTTGTTCAGGGTCGAAGGGTTTAAGGGAAACGACGAAGATTACTTCGACCCCCAGAACAGCTACTTGAACCGGGTCTTGGATCGCAAGCTCGGCATACCGATCAGCCTCTCGATCTTGTACCTCCTGGTGGCAAAGCGGCTCAAGCTCCCGGTCCAGGGGGTAGGGATTCCGGGACACTTCATGGTCAAGTACAAAGACGGCCAGAACGAATTTTACGTGGATGCCTTCAATGCCGGCCGCTTCCTGAGCCGGCCGGAGTGCGTCCAGTCGATGGTGGAGGCCGGTTATCCCTACCAGGTGGAATTCTTGGAGGGGGTTGGCGTCCGGGAGATCCTGGCCAGGATGTTGAGAAATCTGATCCTGATCTACGTGGACCGGCACGAACAGACCCTCGAGCGTACCCTCATCCGATTCTTAGACGAGCTGTATCCCTCCATCTCTTAGCATGCCCTCCATCCGAATCGGCCACAGCCCAGACCCGGACGACGCCTTCCTCTTTTATGCCATCACCCAGGGCAAGATTGATTTGGATGGGATCACCGTGGCGCACGTGCTCGAGGGGATTGAGGCGTTAAACCAACGGGCTTTTTCCGGAGAGCTGGAGATGACCGCGATCTCGCTGGCGGCCTACCCTTACTGCGCCGGGCACTACCTCCTCCTTCCCACCGGTGCCAGTGTGGGAGAAGGGTACGGCCCGCTGGTGGTTTCCAAGCAGGCGCTGGCGTTAGAACAACTTCAGAAGGTTTCGGTGGCGATTCCAGGAAGGTTCACCACGGCCGCACTTCTTCTCCAACTGGCCGCTGGGCCGCTCCAACTCCAGGTGATCCCTTTTGATCAGATACTTCCCGCGGTCCAAGAGGGCAGGGTGGAAGCTGGCGTTCTGATCCATGAGGGTCAGCTTACGTACGCGGCGGCAGGCCTTAAGAAGGTTTTGGACCTGGGCGAGTGGTGGAAGGATCAGACGGGCCTGCCGGTTCCATTGGGGGTCAATGTGATCCGGAGGGATTTGGGCGGCGAGACGATCCAGTTGTTGGCCAACGGCATAAGGGACAGTCTGGACTATGCCTTGGCTCACCGTAAGGAGGCACTGGCCTACGCCGAGAGGTTCGGCAGGGGCCTAAGCCCTTCGTTGACCGACCGTTTTGTGGGGATGTACGTCAATCGTTTTGCCCTCGACTGCCGGCCGGAGGGTGCCCGGGCGATGCAGCTTCTCCTGGATCGGGCGGCCGATGCCCGCCTGACGCCGGCTCGGGTCCAGGTGGAGTTCGTGGAGAATTAAGGATGGCCCTCGAGGAGCGGCCCCTTAAGCTGTTCACCGTGGAAGAAGCGAACCGGCTTCTGCCGGAGGTGAGGGCCATTCTGGGACGCCTTAAGAGCCATCAAGGATACATCCGGAGATTGGAGGAGGCGCAGGCCGTCGAGGAGCTCTCTTGGCTCAAGGAGGACGGCACCGTCAGCGCCCAAGCCCAGGGAGAGATCCGGCGGATCGCCGGAGAGATCGAGCAGAAGGGTAAGCAGCTTGAAGCGGAGCTTTCCGCGCTGGAAGCACTGGGGGCGCAGCTTAAAGGGCTGGAAGAAGGGCTGATCGATTTCTTTTCTTCAAAGGGGGGGCAGCTCCTTTTCCTTTGCTGGAAAGAGGGAGAAGACCGGATCCGGTTCTGGCACGACCTGGAATCTGGTTTTGCCGGGCGGCAGCCGATCGAATCTCTCTGATGGAACTTCAGGGCAAGGTGGCGGTGGTGACCGGCGGGGCCAGGAGGATTGGCCGGGCGATTGCCTTGGGGCTGGCCGAGGCAGGCGCTCATGTGGCGATCACCTACCGGACCTCTTCGAGAGGGGCGAGGGTCACAGCGCGGAGCATCCATGCCAGCGGCGTTAAAGACCTGGCCCTCCGCGTAGATCAGCGCAGCGGCGATCAAGTGCGCAAGGCCGTTGCAAAAATCCGCTCCCATTTTGGTCGAATCGACATCCTGGTCAACAACGCCTCCTCCTTTTATTCCACCCCATTTCCAAGAGTGACCGAGGCACAGTGGGAGGATCTGATCGGCGCCAATCTGAGCGGGCCCTGGCACTTTGCCCAGGCGGTGGCTCCCCACCTGCTTCGCCAGCGCGCAGGCAAGGTTATCAATATCGTGGATGTATCCGCCCTTTCGCCCTGGCCGAGTTACCTTCCTTATTGCACGGCCAAGGGGGGCCTGGTCACCTTGACCCTGGGGCTGGCCAAGGCGCTTGCCCCTCACGTTCAGGTGAACGCCATCGCTCCAGGGCCGATCCTTTTTCCCCCGGGGTTAAGCCGTAAGGAGCGCCAGCGCGCCGTGGGGCGGACACTCCTGAAGCGTGTGGGCTCGCCTGACGACATCGTGGAGGCGGTCCTTTTCTTGCTGAAATCCGATTTTGTAACCGGTGTGGTCTTGCCGGTAGATGGGGGAAGACGGCTTGCCTGAACCTCGGCCCATGGATGTGGCGGTAGCGATCATTGAACAGGAGGGTCAATACCTCATTGCGCAGCGGCTGCCGAACGACTCCTTCGGGGGTCGATGGGAATTTCCAGGGGGGAAGTGCCGGCCCGGTGAGTCGCTAGAGGCCTGCTTGGCTCGGGAGATTCGGGAGGAGTTGGAACTGGAGATCTCGGTGGGGGAGAAGCTGATGGAAATTGAACACCCCTACCCCCGGCGGACCATCCGGCTTCATTGTTTTGCGTGCCGCGTCTCCTCGGGCCAGCCGCGTGCCGTCGAGTGTTCGGCCTGGCGCTGGGTGACGGCCGGCGAGCTTGATCGCTACACCTTCCCGCCGGCCACCGGGCCGATCATAAAGGCAATTACGTTTGGTAAGAGTTTAGCCGCCGGAGACAGCGACGAGGTCGTCATTGCGAACGACCAAC
>CAYJSX010000118.1:0-4985 GCA_964372575.1 uncultured Planctomycetia bacterium | reverse complement strand
GTTGATGACCCCCACCTTCATCTTATTCTTGGCCTCGTAGATGTAGGAGCCAAAGCCGGGTGTAGCGGCAGGGTAGTTGGCCGGCTTTAAGAGCCGCGGCTCGGCATCCATGAAAGGGCCAATCTCCCTAAAGCGCCAGATGTGCTGGCCGCTCGTCAGCATGTCCACGCTCGCCAGCAACTCCTGGGCCGTCTTGGGGGTTACCCCGGCGCCGCCGGCGATGTTCTCGCAGTTGGCGATCGTGAAGTCCACCTTGTGCCGCGCCTTCAGGATCGGCGTCAAGGCCTTGACCGCGTCGCGGCCCGGCGCCCCGACCACATCTCCGATGATAAGAATTTTCACTCGAGTCATGCAAAACCGTTCGTGCTGATCCTGAGCCAGGTCGAAGGATCGAAGCACGAACGTCTCTCCTCACCCTTCGACAGGCTCAGGGTGAACGGGGCGGTTTGCATGAGTCGTGTTTTCATAGAATCCTTCCACTCGCAGTCATTGCGAGGAGTCCATCAACGGTCTCTGGTGGACGACGAAGCAATCCCGAGATTGCTTCGCTCCGCTCGCAATGACAACATTCAATCGGTTACCACCCGGCAAACCGGCTGATCGTGCGGCTCCTGCGGAAGTTTTTTAAGAAGCTGGAAACGGAAGGCCAGCCCCACCCGGGGCACCTGGCGAGGCACCCTCGCCAAAAAACGGTCGAAGTAGCCGCCCCCCCGGCCCAGGCGCCGCCCCTGCCGGTCGAAGGCGACCCCAGGGACAATCAGGAGATCCAAACTCCGAAGAGGAACCGAGCGGCCGGCCTTTAGCCGGGGTTCGAGGATCCCAAAGTTGCCCCTGCGGCTTAAACCTCGCCGGACCTCCTGGATCTCAACTGGCACGATCCTCCGGGTCCCCCTTTGGGTCACCGGCACCGCCACCCTTTTCCCCTCGGCCAGCGCCCTTTCCATGAGAGGCCGGCTCTCCACCTCGCCATCGAAGGCCGCGTAGCACAAGAGAAATTTGGCCCTCCGATAGACACTCAGGCGCCGGAGTCTTACGGCAATGCGCCTGCTTTTGGCGAGACGGCTCTTTTGGGCTTGCTGGCGCAGCTTCTTAAGCAGGCGTTCACGCAGGACCTGTTTAACCACGATCGGGCCAGGATAGCACAGCCCGATGGAAAAATCCACGCCAGGGGGCGGCAAGGGCGCAATACGGCCTCTTGACAGATGGGCGGCCTTCCGCTAAACTCGCGAAAACGAGCTCCCCACCAAGGAGAAAAATAGTGAAGAGAGCTGTCTTAAGAGTTGGGGTGATCTTGTCCTTCGTGAGTCTTTTTTTATGCTCACCGATCGCGTACGGCGCTGAGGATGAAGCTGCCCCGCCCCCAGAACCGGTCGTCTCCACAGAGGACGAGGTCTTAAAGGAGCAGATCGCCAAGGTCCATCAGGGCCTCCTGGAGATCCACCAGCAGATGGTGAAAAGGCGCAGGGCCCTGGCCGCCGAAACCAACGAGGTCAGGAAGGCCGCCCTCTACGCGGAGATCGACGGCCTTCGCAAGGAGTACGGGATCCTGGAGAACCTCCTCTTTGAGCTGGTCGAGGAGGCCACGGCCACCGAGTGGACCAAGATCGACGAGGCCCTGAAGAGGGTCGGGCGCTTCGAGCGCCACCAAGAGAAGGCGTATCAACGAGAAGAGGCGCTCCGTGACCGCCAACAGTAGTCGGTTCATCGTCGCCGCGGCGGCCCTCGGTCTGTTTATCCTTCAGCCCTTGGCCTTGGCTCAGAAACCGCCCGCCCCGGCGGTAACCCCCACGACGGCCGAGGTGGTCGCCGCCATCAAGCGAAGGGCCCAGCAGATCCTCGAGGAGCGCAAGAAGGCCAAGCGGCTTCGAACCAGTTGGGAAGTTTCCCAGTTGGTGGGCTACGAGTCCAACCCCTCCAACGGGGTAGACCACGTTGGAGACACCTACTTCGAGAGCAGCACCTACCTCTCCCTCTCCAAGAAACTCGCCCCCACCCTGACGGCGCAGGGGCTCTACTCCGGCTCCTTCACCAACTACGTGGAGTACGGCGACGGCGACTACACCTCGCAAACGTTAACCCCCAAGCTGCTGTGGCAGCCGGGCCGGATGTGGCGGATAGACGGCGGATCAGACTTCAACATGACCTACTACCCCAGGTCCAAGGCCTCCAACTACCGGGAGGCCAAGCTTTTCTTGGGGATACGGCAGAACCTCTTCGGCAATTGGTTCCACAGCATCCGCTACGAGTGGTTCTACCGGGACTACATCTCCAAGAAGGCCAGGGACGGAGGCGGGGCGGAGACGACGCAGGCCCGAATCGATCAACGCCACCGGATGCGCTACGAGGTGGGCACCACCTGGAAGGAGACCTTGATGAAGGTCAAGCAGGAGTGGTACCTCCACGAATCCAACGATGCGCGCAATGACTTCTACGATGCGGTGGATTACAAGATGACCGCCTCCCTGAACCGGCCGCTCACCGAGAAGCTCACCGCAAATTTCAGTTACTCCTTTGAGCGGAAGAACTACCGGCACCGAACCGTAAGCGGCATCACGAGTGAGGCCCGCTACGACGACACCCAGACCTGGACCCTCTCCGGGGCGTACGACTTCAACAAGACCTGGAGCTTCAGCCCCAGCTTCAGCTACAAATTCCTCGATTCCAACGAGCCCACCGGCGAGTACATCGACACCACGATCTCCGGAACCCTGACCGCCCGGTTTTAAAAAAGGTGCCAGGCACCTTTTTGGGTGCCTGGCACCAGATGTTCTTCCTACCTAGATAACCTTACATGCAGTGTCCAGGCCCCTCCAGTGCTCCTGGCTGGTGGGTGGTACCAGTGGGGCACTTGGCGTGTCCGTCTGTCTCGGTCAGAGTCTGCTGAGTCTGCTGCTGGGTCAGAGTCTGCTGCTGGGTCTCAAATTTCGACTGCTGGGTGCTGTCCAGGTTGGGGTTCTCCGTCCGAATCTTCTCGAGGACCTCGCGGTACTGAACTTCCATGGCGGCACCCATCTCCTTATATTGGGCCTCCATCATGGCCCCCATCTCCTTCATGTGGGTCTCCATCTGGGCCGCCATCTCTCTCATCTGAGCCTCAGGGATCTGGCCCTCCATACCGCGGAAGACCGCCTCCATCGAGACGCCGGAGGCCATCATCTTCTCCATCACTTCAGGAGAAGGTGCCCCCAGCGTTTCTGGACCGCCGCCCCGCAAGGCCACCTCACGGAAGTGGGCCTCCAGGCAGCCCCCGATGATGTCCTTCTGGGCGGGATCCACCACAGAGCCCAGGAATTCTATCGAGCGGAATTCTCCTGCGCGCTCTGTGCCCGTTGGCCCCCCGGCCGCCGCGAAAACCTCTCGCACATCCTTGCCACCCAGATAGGCAGAGCATTCGCCCATCGCCTTCTGGCAGGTCTCGAAATACTTGGAGACATCCTCCAGGCTCCCGCCCTTGGCGAAGGTCTCCTTGACCTTGACCAAGGCCTCCCTCATTTGGGCCTCCACCTTGGCAACCACCTCAGCCGGAACGCCGTTGGCAGCTAGGGCCTCCATCGCTCCCTTAGTCACCGCATCGGGATTCTCGACCGCCTGCTTGGCGGTCTGGGTGGCTTCGGCAATGGCCACGGCGGTCGTTTCCACCGTCTTGGCCTCCGGACCTTCGGGATTCGACTCAATAGCCGGAACGATTTCATTTAAGGCGACTTCCCGAAGTTCGGGAGAAAACTGCTCGCACGCCTGGCGAATCTCCGGCGTGATTTCCAATTGAGCCCAGGTCAGAGGTACGCCAGAATCCCAAAGGCCTAAGCCGAGGATCAGCGCCCAGGCGAGTATACGTAGAAAGACACCTTTCATCATCGCCCAGCCTCCTTCTCATTAACGACTTTCGGTATACCCTCCATGCTCACGGCCCTCATGCTCGGACGTCGGTTGCGGTGCTCCCTTCTCCGGGGCTTCGTAGGAAGGTTTCTCTTGGGCTTCAGGCTTCCCGGCAGACTCGGTCTCGTGGGTGGTCGTCTCTGAGTGCTTCTCCAGAGTCTCTGGTTTCTCCGTTTCCACTACCGGCATGGGAAGCTCTCGCTCGGAATCTTCTTTGCCCTGCTCCAACTCCTTGCCAACGCCGGCCTCACGAAGTTCGGCTCCAAACTCTTTCTCGATCGCCTCGTGGATCTGCTCGGGCGACTTGCCCTCGGTGGCCAAACTCTTCTCCAGGCCCTCCACCTTCTCCATCAGGGCCTTTTCTTGTTCGTTCAGTTCTGGAGCCGATTCACCTGGCGGCCCCTGGACGATGATGCCGGCTCGCTCATCGGGATTTGGCAAATTTCCTGGTCCCATTACGATGATCCCGGCCTTCTCGGCTCCTTCAAAAGCAGGTTTCTCAGGAACCTCACCCAAGGCCACTTCCCGATAGGCCTGGTCCATCGCCTCTTTCTCTTCTTCAGACAGGCCCTCCATGGCCTTCTCAAACTCAGATGGACTTAAAGTGCCTTCTGTGCGCTCCAGCGATTTTTCCCCCTCCGCGGCCAGTGCCGAACCCGTCCAAGCCGTAAGGGATAAAACGGAAAGCCATACAAAAAGGTGACGTAGGGATGACATCGCTCTGTCTCCTTAAAGTGAATGTTTGGTTTTCTGTATCGGTCATGGTTCTTGTTTCCGTTCGCCATAAAACGTAAACGGCCTTGCCCCCTTCGAAAGGAGCAAGGCCGCCGTCTATGGACTTACCAACCCTGGCAACTGGCTGCCCTTTTGAAGGGGCCCTGTAGTTTTGCCCGCCAAACTACTTGGCGGGTCCGCCAATCTTTTTGGCGGACGTCCCTACCTTTCGGTAGGTTTGCCTTTAAACAGGGAGCATATTCAATTGTCAAAATTTAGTTTACCTGATCAATGGCCAAAAATGCAAGGGCCGGAAGCAAAAATTTTTTGGCTAAAGGCTCATTACAAAACCTGCGGTACCCCCTCACCCCTCCCCTCTCCCGCGAGGGGAGAGG
>CAYJSX010000117.1:0-5018 GCA_964372575.1 uncultured Planctomycetia bacterium | reverse complement strand
TCTTGTCTTGGGGACCTTTAACCAATTCCCGATTCCTCCCCTCGATGTAACGAGTGTCTTGACCGGTCTTCTTCCTGCTTCCCAAGCCAGGGTTCTCGACGCTCTGGAGCCTTGGGGGATGTTTCTCGTCTTGATCGCCCTTTACCTGGGGGTGATGGACAAGTTCCTCTGGCCGATGGTAACCTTTCTGTTCGAGAGACTGGGGATTTAGATGGCCTTGCCGATTCGGGTAAAGGTGGCTCTGCCAGGCGGCGGCTACGAGGTGGTGATCGGAAAGGGCCATCTCGGCCGGCTGGGGGCTTGGGCCAAGAAGCTTCAGGTGGGAAACTGCGCCGTGGTAATCAGCAATCCCACCATCTTAAGGCGCGCCCGAGCACCGGTCGTCCGGGCCCTCGCGGCGAGCGGCTTCCCGGTCCAGATCCTCACCGTGGCCGACACCGAGCGCGCCAAGAGCATGGCCACGGTCGGCCGGCTGCTCCATCAACTGGCGGCCCTGGAGCGTCCGGGCTTAAGGCCCTTTTTTGTTCTGCTGGGCGGCGGGGTGGTGGGAGATGTGGGGGGGCTGGTGGCTGGGCTTTACCGTCGGGGCGTACCTTATCTCCAGCTTCCCACCACCCTCTTGGCGCAGGTGGATTCCGCCATTGGCGGCAAGACGGCGGTGGATCTGCCGCAGGGCAAGAACTTGGCCGGCCTCTTTTACCAGCCAAGAGGAGTCTTCATTGAGTTGGATTTCTTAAAGACCCTCTCGGACCGCCAATTCCGCTCGGGGCTGGCCGAGGTGGCCAAGTGCGCGGTGATCCAGGATCCGGAGCTCTTTGCGTTTCTGGAACGAACGTCGGTGGGGGCGCTGCGCGGCAGCCCCTCAAGACTCGCCTGGGTGATTGGCCGCGCGGTGAAGGTGAAGGTCTCGATCGTGGCCAAAGACGAACGGGAGACGCACGGGATCCGCACCTTTCTCAACCTGGGACATACCGTAGGCCACGCCCTGGAGGCGGCCGCCCGTTACTCCAAAGGCTGTACGCACGGAGAGGCGGTTGCCCTCGGCATGCGGGTGGCTGCCGAGATCTCCCGCCGTCTTGGGATGATTTCTTCCGGCGAGGCCGAACGGATTGGCCGGCTCTTGACCCACCTGGGGCTGCCTGCCGCGATTCGGGGCGTGAAGGCACGAGCGCTGTTTTCGGCGATGTCCCATGACAAGAAATGGGTTGAAGGGGCCCAGCGGTGGGTTCTGCCGGTTGCTGTGGGACGGGTGGTGGTGCGCCGGGGGATTTCTCCATCGGTTGTGAAGGCCTCTCTTCGGAAGTTTCTCAGCCACTGAGGGGTGGAATGAAATTTTTCTTTCGGCCAGGCGTAGAGCCCCAGCGGGTCAAGGCCCTGCGGCAGTTAGAAAAGGTGCTGGGGGTCCGATTCAGAAAGCCTTCCCTCTTAAACCAGGCGCTGGTCCACCGCTCCTACCAACCCCCTCTCAAGGGCGGCAACGTCCCCGGCGACAACGAGACGCTGGAATTTCTGGGAGACGCCGTCTTGGGCCTGGTCATCTGTGAGGAGCTTTTCAAGCGGTCGCCCGTCTCTCAGGTCGGAGAGCTGGCCAAGGTGAAGGCCCAGGTGGTCAGCCGGACCTCCCTGGGAGAGATCGCCAAGGGGATTCATCTGGACCGTTGGATCCTCTTAGGTCGAGGAGAGATGGCCCGCGGAGAAGGCCAGCGCACCTCGGTGATCGGCTCCGCCCTCGAGGCGGTCTTGGGGGCGGTCTTTCTGGATCGGGGTTTGCCGACGGCCGCCCGGCTGATCCAGCGGCTCTTCCGCCACCTCGTCGAGGAGTCCGCCTCCGGCGAGGCAGGGATCGACTACAAATCGCTCCTCCAGGAATACACGCTGCGCTATTTCCGCGTTACCCCGGAGTACCGGGTGGTTTCGGAAACAGGACCGGGACACCGCCGCCGCTTCCAGGTCACGGTGGGCTGGCGGGGCAGGGTCTACGGCCACGGCTCGGGCCTCAACAAGAAATCGGCCTCTGCCGACGCGGCCCGGGACGCCCTGAACCACCTCCTCTCCCCCCTTCCCAAGGGTTGACAGAAGGCCCCTTTGCGGGTACCATATCGTAATTTTACAAAGGAGGCCTGACGATGCCAGAGGCTACCCCCGTAGGCGAAGAGTTAGGAGAAATCGTCGGTTTCTTTGCGGTCCCCAGCGCGGCCATCATCAAGATCAACAAGGGGACTCTCAAGCTGGGCGACACGATCTGGATCGGCGGACACACCACCGACTTGAAGGAAACCGTTGGCTCGATGCAGATCGATCGGACCGCCATCACCGAGGGGAAGGTCGGTCAGGAAGTCGGCGTCAAGGTCTCCGCCCGGGTCCGAAGGAACGACAAGGTCTACAAGGTATCCTCCTAATTTCTCTCTGGCGTCGGCAAGAGCGAAGTTAGGATGATACGGGCTGCTCAGCCGGAAGACGCCGCGCCGATCCTCCGGCTGATCTCAGGCATTCTTACATCAGAATTCCCGAAGGAAGAGCTGCACTACGCGACAGGTGATCTTAAAGAACTTCAGGTTTCTTACCCACCACCTCGGTCAATCTTTCTGGTGGCGCAGGAGGGGGACAAAATCGTAGGCACGATCGGGGTCAAGGCAGACTCCGCCCGGAAGGCCATCTTAAGGCGCCTCTTTGTGGATCCTGCCTTCCGCCGTAGGGGGATCGGCCATCAACTCCTCGAAGGGGCCCTCCAGTTCTGCCGGCAGCTGGGCTACCGGGAAGCGGTGATCCGCACCTCCGCCCGCATGGAAAGGGCGATTCAACTCTGCCAGTCTCTCCATTTTACGGAAAGGGGCCGTTGGGAGATGAAGGGCGTGACCCTGATTCTTCTGGGCCTGAAGCTGTGAGCTCTCACCCCTGCGAAGAGACTTCTGGCTCCCGCGTCTTGACCGAATTCGAGATCCAGCAGCGGCTCTATGGGAAATATCTGGGCAGATCCCGAAGGCCGTCAGAAGAGTCTAAGGCCGCGTCCGATCCGGAATGGAGCGGGGTGGAGATCTTGAAGGGGGAGCTTCAGAGCCTGCGCTCGCAGCTCATCCGCTTAAGAGAAGAAAGAGAGATCCTGGAAAAGCAGCTCAAGGAGTTCAACGCCCCCCGGCCCAGGCGGCCCGGAGGCAGGAAAAGAATCTTGGCCTTATTGGTTCTCCTCGTCCTGATCGGATATCCGGTGGGCCAGCGGTTCCTGCAGGCCTCCCCCTCTTCCGTGGAGGCCTCTGCCTACACCCTTCAGGTGGCCGTCTACCACAAGCCCCAGCCGGCCGAATCGGCGCAGGAGTATCTGCGGGGTTTAGGGTATCCGGCCTTCCAGGTGGAGATGCCCCGCCGGTTGGGGAGGAAACAGTATCGGGTCTACGTGGGGAGGTTCGTCACCAGGCCCGAGGCCGAGCTGGAGAGAGAGCGTCTGGCCTCGGATCCCCGTTTCTCAGAGTTCAAGGACGCCTTCGTCCGCTACCAGTAGGGGACGTCGCTCCATTTGGGGACACCCTTGCGCACCGCTGGCCCCTTATTGAAGTCGTAAAGTCCTTATCTGGCCTTCGGACTCTAGCTCTACCTCGTCTTGGGAGATCTGGACGACCCTTGCGCCTCCGATCATCTCTCCCTCTTCTACCACTCGCTGGTTGATCAGCGCCACCGGCTTTCCACCGCCTCCGGAGATGACCCCGCTCAACCGCCACTGGCTCTCTGCCGAGCGCAGCAGGTTCAGTCCCAACTTAGGTTTCGAAGGGGCCAGGGCGGCCGAGACGGTCGGTGCGGAGGCATTTGGCCCGGTGGCGTGGTTAGCACTCCTGGGAAGCAGGAAGATCAGCAGCCCCACCGCCGCTAGGACCGCGGCCCCCGAGAGCCATTTGGGATTGTCGGAGCCAGAGGGCCCAGAAGAGGGCTGACCCGCCGATGGGGAAGGGCTATCCGCCTTTCGCAAGGCCTCCGAGATTAAGCTCATGCCACAACCTCCCTCCTTTCCTCAATCTCCTTTTCTCTCAAGGCATCCTCAATGATGTCTTCATCGATGGTGTGCGTTTCCCGAACAAAACCGGCCAACAGAACGGCGTCGCAGATCAAGTTGATCTTTCTGGGTATGCCGCCCGAGGAACGCGCGATGGCCACGATCGCCCCGGGGCTGAAGTGCGGCGGGTTGGTGCTTCCGGCGATCCGCAGCCGATGCTGGATGAAGTCGGCCACTTCCTCCTCGGAGAGCGGCTCGATCCGGTAGCGCACCGCCACCCGCTGGGCCAAGGCCCGCAGCTTGGGGTTCTTTTCCAGACGCTCCTCAAGCTCCGGCTGACCCACCAGGACGATCTGCAGCAGCTTCGCCTTGGGGGTTTCCACGTTGGAGAGGAGCCGCACCTGCTCCAAGGTGGAGAGGTTCAAGGCCTGGGCCTCATCGATGATCAAAACCCCGCAGCCGCCTTGGGCCGCTTGCTCAATCAGGAAGCGCTCCAGGGCCGTCAAGAGCTCGAAGCGGGTGGTCCCCTCAGGGCGAACGTCGAAGTCGTTCAAAATGCTCCTTAACATCTGGAGCCCGCTTAGGGAGGGATTCAGGATCAAGGCCGTTTGGGTTGGGGCCTCGAGGCGTTCCACCAGCGCCTTGGCCAGGGTGGTCTTGCCGGTGCCGACCTCTCCGGTGATGACCAGAAACCCCAGCCGCTCGCGGATCCCATAGATCAGGTGGGCCATCGCCTCCTGGTGATGCCGGGAAGGAAAAAGGAAGGCCGGATCCGCGGTGACGTGGAAGGGTTTTTCCCTCAAGCCGTAGAAGGCCTCGTACATCCACCCTCCTTTAAGGTTTCTCTAGCCTACCACGAATGCTGGAGGGACGCAATCGCCCACTAACACCCATCACAGGAAACCCCGGCTTAAGGTCGGCCCGACCCGGATCGTATGGGCTCCCAGGTCGATCCCGCCCTCGGGGCCGGGCCGTCCAGCGAAGCTCGGAACTCCCACTCGGCAACGGGGGTTCGCCGTACGCGGCCAGCCCCAGC
>CAYJSX010000116.1:3887-5041 GCA_964372575.1 uncultured Planctomycetia bacterium | reverse complement strand
ACAAGGCCATTGAGGAGGGGAGAGATATAACAACCCACTTGGAACTCAGCGCAGCCAACGCTCGGCATCCGACACAGCGAATCAATGTGGATGTTCCTAAGGATCTGCTTGAAAAAGTAGACCAAGAAGCATCACGTATTGGTGTACCTCGAACCTCTCTGATTAAAATCTGGATCGCTGAGAAGTTGGACCGCTTGGGCGCAGCGGCATAGTTACACCTCTGTCCTTAGAGAGGAAGGCCGTTACGGATCACCACAGCTGGCTTTGTTGTTTAAATAGCAAGCCCCAGATTCAAAGTTCGATGTTGACAGAAGTTACATGTTTCGCTACACTTCTCTAAGGTGTTTTTCCAGGCAAAGTCTTTCCGAATGCTACAAATCCCCCGTAAGAGCCCATTTCAATACCTCCTCCCACTGGCTTCCTCTTTCCCTCTCCCCTCGCGGGAGAAGGGTGGGGTGAGGGGGTACCACAGGTGTTGTAATGCGCTCTAAGAATCCTTTTGTTCAATCTCTGCTTTGGCTAACCCTTGGCTTTCTGTTCACCGGGGCTAGGGTAAAGTCTGGAGATTTAGTCCTTCAGGAGGCGACCTCCTACCGACAGGAGGGGCGCCGCCTCCAGGAGGAGGGGAACCTCGAGGGGGCCCTGGCGGCCTATCAGAAATCGGTGCTGGTGAACCCCCGATACGCGGATGGCTATAACGATTTAGGCGTCATCGTGGAGAGCCTGGGAGATCTGGACGGTGCCCAGGCGGCCTACGAGCAAGCGTTGGCCATTCAACCGAACTTCGGGGCAGCCCACTCCAATCTGGCCCTCCTGGCGGAGCGCAGAGGCAGCATCGATCAAGCGGCTGAGCATTGGAACGCCAGAATCCGGCTGGGCCCCCCGGACGATCCCTGGGTCATCAAGGCCAAAGAGAAGCTCAACCAACACAGCCTGCCGATTCCACAGCCCTTTCAGAAAAGAAGGGCAAGCAGCATAGAGGCGGGCAAGAAAGCGGCGCCGCCTGCAAAGGTGGTGGAGCAGCCGCCTGCGGTCAAGAAGAAGACACCGACCCCCCCGGCCCTAAAAACACCTCTGCCGTCTGCGGCACCTTCTCCGGACGCGGCCGCCTTGGCGAAAACCCTGGCGCTTCAAAAGCAGAAAGAACAGAAGGA
>CAYJSX010000116.1:0-3787 GCA_964372575.1 uncultured Planctomycetia bacterium | reverse complement strand
AGGCCCGGTGGAAAGCGCAGGAGGTACAGAGGCAGCGACCGCCGCCCAGGGAGCAACCACCGGCCGCCAAACCTGCGGCTGCTTCACCTCCAGTCGCTAAGCCTTCTCGGCGCTTGGGGGCCGATCCGGCGCGGCTGCTTGCCCAGGATCTGGCCCGTCAGAAGGCCAAGCAGCGAAAAGGCACTGTTGAAGAGCTCCTGCGCAGGGGCAGAGCGGCCATCCGGGCTGGCCGCTACGAGGAGGCGGTCTCCCATATGAAAGGTGTTCTCCTGCTTGATCCCAGGAATGGCAAGGCAGCCAAGGGGCTTCGCGAAGCGCAGGCCCAGTGGGACCGCCAGCAGAAGAGGTTGGCCGACGAGCGGCTCAGGCAGAGCAGGAAGATCGCCGTGGCCCCACCACCTGCTGCGCCCGTTCCTTCATCGGCTGCTCCCACCGTGCCCGCTGATGAAATCAGGCGCCAAGCCGAGAAGGCCCGCCTGGAGGCCCAAGAGGCGAGGAGGCAGGCCGAAGAGGTTCGGCGTCACGTCGAGGAAACCAGGCGTCAGCTGGAAGAGGTTCGCCGTCAGCTGGAAGAGACCCAGCGCCTGAGAGCGGAGTTGGCCCAGGCCCAGGCGGCCCCTTCTCCACCGCCGGTGGAAGTTGGACCGCCGCCGCCCACTGCCGAGGAACTTAGGGCACAGGCCCAAGAGAAGCGGCGCCAGATCCGTGGGCTTTACGAGCAGGCCATCGTCCAGATGCGCAAGGGCCTGTATCAAGAGGCCGCGACCTCTTTTCAAGAGATCCTGAATATGGATCCGAATCATGAAGAGGCCAAACAAGGTCTGAAGAGGGCCCAGACCGTTTTGGCCAAAGCGGGAAGAAGGCCCTAAAGAGACCGCTTTTTCCCGAACCCATCGAAGGCATCGTTTAAATCCGGGGCTTTGTGTCTTGCGGCGACTCTTCCTGATCGATGGCAGCTCCTTTGTTTATCGGGCCTTTTACGCCGTCGGTCGTTTGAGCACCTCCAAGGGGCAGCCCACCAACGCGATTTATGGGGTGGTGACGATGCTGACGAAGCTCCTGTCGGAAGAGAAGCCAGAGCTGGTGGCGGTCGCCTTCGACACGGGCAAACCCACCTTTCGCCACGAGGCGTACGAGGCCTACAAGATCCATCGGCCGCCGATGCCGCAGGAGCTGGTGAGCCAACTGCCCTGGATCAAGGAGGTCTTGAAGGCCTGGAGAATCACCGTCTTGGAGAAGGAGGGCTTTGAGGCGGACGATCTGCTGGCTACGGTGGCGCATCGGGCCGGCCGCAGGGGCCTCAAGGTACTCCTCGTGACCGCCGACAAGGACGCGCTTCAGCTTCTGGATCGCTCGACGGCGATCTATCGTCCAACCCGGGAAGGGCACGAGGTGATTGATGAGAAGGCCCTGCGGGAGCGCTGGAAGATCGCGCCTGAGCAGGTGGTCGAGGTGATGGCCCTGATGGGCGATGAGACCGACAACATCCCCGGGGCGCGCGGGATTGGAGAGAAGACCGCGGTGGAGTTGATTCAGACGTTTCGAACGGTAGAGGGAGTCTTGAAGCATTTGGAGGATAAAAGGATTCGGCCCTCGGTGGCCAAGGCCATTCGAGACCAGATCCAGGCGATTGAGCTCAGCCGGAAGCTCGCCCTGGCGGATCGGGAGGTCCCGATCGAATGGGACTGGGACTCCCTCGCTGTTCAGGAGCCGGATCGGGCGCGGCTGAGGGAGATCTTTAGGACCTTGGAGTTCCGCTCCTTGCTGAAGGCGCTCGGGCCCGAGGTTTCGAGTGGTTCGGTGGAGGTTGAAACAGCTGGCCAGGGCATGGAGGCAGAAGGGCTCCTGGCCCAGGTCCGGCAGGCCGGACGCCTGAGCCTCGTCATCGGGGCGGAGAAGACGGGCCCCCTGGATTCGCCCTGGTTCGGGATCGGCTTATGCTGGAGGCCTGGCAAGGCCTTGGCTGTGCCAGGCGATTGCGCCAGGGATGCGATTCGGGCAGTTTTAGAGGATCCCCACGTGGTCAAGATCGTCCCCCGTCTTAAAGAGACCCTGGTGCTCCTTTCGCGCGGTGGCTTTACCCTCAAGCCGCCCTGGACCGATCCGAGTCTGGCTTCGTACCTGCTGGATCCCTCGCGGGCCAGCCATGAGGTCTTGGATTTGTCGCTGGAGTTTTTGGGGGTCTCGGCCGACGATCCGGATCCGCTCCTCCGGTTGGGCCGTCAGGCTGAGGCGGCGCTGCAGCTCGCCCCGGTGCTGGAGAAGGAGGTCGCGGAGAAGGGACTTGAAACCCTCCTTCAAGAGGTGGAGATCCCTTTGGCCCAGGTGCTGGCCAAGATGGAGTTGACCGGCATCGCGGTGGACGCCAAGGCCTTAGACCGGCTCTCGGCCTCGATGAATAAGGAGTTGGAGCGTTTGACGGAGGAGATTACCCAGACAGCCCAAGAGGATTTCAACATCAACTCTCCCAAACAGCTCTCCCGCATCCTCTTTGAGAAGCTCAAGCTCCCCGTGGTCAAGAAGACCAAGACCGGCGCCTCCACCGATGAAGAGGTTCTGCGTCGGCTCGCCCTCCTGCACCCTCTGCCGACCAAGCTGTTGGAATACCGAGAACTGAGCAAGCTGCGCTCCACCTACGTGGAGGCCTTGCCTAAGCTCATCGATCCGGCCGACCAAAAGATACACACCTCTTTCAACCAGACGGTTACCGCCACGGGCCGCCTCTCTTCCTCAGATCCGAACCTTCAGAACATCCCGATCCGAACGCCCCTGGGCCGCCAGATCCGAGAGGCCTTTGTTCCCTCTAGCCCTGATGGGATTTTTCTGGCGGCGGATTACTCGCAGATTGAACTTCGGATCCTCGCCCATCTTTCCGGCGACCGAAGGCTCATCCAGGCCTTTGAGGGGGCAGGGGACATCCACCGGGAGACCGCCTCCGAGGTTTTTCACATTTCGCCGGAGGCGGTCTCTGACGATAAGCGGGGGGCGGCCAAGACGATCAACTTCGGGATCCTCTATGGGATGACCCCCTTCGGCCTGGCCAAGGAGCTGGGGGTGGGAACAGACGAGGCACAGGAGTTTATCGACCGCTACTTCAAGCGATACCCGGATGTCAAAAGCTATCTGGAGGAATCTTTGGCCGCTGCCCGAAAGAAAGGGTACGTCACCACCCTCTTTAACCGCAGAAGGTACATCCCGGAGCTTACGGCAGCCGATCCGACGGTCCGGCAGTTCGCGGAAAGGACCGCCATCAACGCCCCGATTCAGGGCTCGGCGGCCGATCTCATCAAGGCGGCGATGGTCGCCGTGGACGCGGCCTTAATCCAGCGGCGGCTGGCGGCGAGGATGCTCCTGACGGTTCATGACGAGTTGGTTTTTGAACTTCCGCCCCAGGAGGAGGAGACGCTTCGGGAGTTGGTGAGGCAGGTCATGGAGTCCCCCTCTTGCGGCGGCAAGCCGATTCGACTTCGGGTTCCTATCGTCGTGAAGGTCAAGACCGGCTCCAACTGGTTGGAGGCGAGCCATGGCTGACCAAAGGAGTGGGGGGGTGACGGTGGCCATGGTGGTCTCTGAGATGACCCCCTTTGCCAAAACCGGGGGGCTGGCCGATGTGGCCGGCGCGCTGCCCTTGGCGCTGGGGAGGCTGGGGGTGGAGGTCCACGTGGCCATTCCGCGCTACGGCAGTGTCGCCCAAGCAGATGCCGAGGTGGCGCTTGGCCCCAGCGTGCGGGTTCACTTCGTGGATCTCGAGGGGTACTTCAAGCGGCGCGGGCTCTATGGGTATGGC
>CAYJSX010000115.1:0-5068 GCA_964372575.1 uncultured Planctomycetia bacterium | reverse complement strand
AACGCAACGATCCGCTTGGCCATGTCCTGCGTGATAAGCGTTCCGTTGGTCGAGATCGTCAATCTTAAGCCCCACATCTTGGCGTATTGGGCAAGCTCAAAGAAGTTCGGGTGCATCAGCGGTTCTCCTCCGGAAAGGAGCAGGGCGGGAATCTTAAACGTGGCCAAGTCGTCCAGCATCTGCACTGCTTCTCCCATATTCAATTCCCCCGGATAACAGCGGTTCTCCGAGTCAGTGTAGCAGTGCAGACACTTTAAATTGCAGCGCCGGGTCATCGTCCAGACGACCACCGGCCGCCGGGTTTTTGCGGAAGCCGGTGCACCGTGGCCCTGTCCATACCTTAAGCTGTCGCTTCCGCTCTCCGTTCCACAATACAGTTTCGTCACATTGATCATGGCTTTTCCTCCGACCAAACCGGTTCGTATCCCAGCTGCTTCAAGTGATCCGCCACCTCTGATACGGGTCGTTCATCCTGGATTAAGAATTGCCCATCCGAGGAATCCTGCGTGTAGCCTCCTACGCTGGTGCGCGAGCCTGCGCTTAAGTGGGTCACCCCAATCCCCAGTCGAAGCACTTGGTCTCGCACTGCCGGACATTCCCTGGTGCTTAAAACAATCCCCACCTCCGGCAGCGCCAGCCGCACCAGGGCCACTAACCGCAGGAAAGTTCGATCATCCACCGGATGCGGAGGATTGGCCGACCAAGGCGCCTCTTCAGCCGGTTGAAGCCGAGGCAGAGAGATCGTCGAAGGCCAGATCCCCCAACGGGCGCGAATCGATTGAGCATGGGCAATCAGCAGAGAGGCATCAAACGCCAGGTCCCCAAGCCCGACCAGAATTCCCAGGCCAATCCGTTGGAAGCCGGCTTTAAGTGCCCTTTCCAAGGCGATCAACCTCCATTCGTAAGCAGCCTTGGGGCCGGAGAGATGCGCCTGGGCATAGGTGGCCCGGTCGTACGTCTCTTGGTAAAGGACCACTGCCCTCGCTCCTGCTTCGTACAGTCGCCGGTACCCCTCCACGCTCATAGGCATGGCCTCGACTTTGATGTCACGAAATGAGGGGATCGATTTCACCGTGCGGATGTCCTCAGCAATTGCCTGAGATCCAGCGTACTCCGAATGCTCCCCAGCAACGATCAGCACCGTCTGGTGGCCCATCGCGACAATCGCCTGCGCTTCCTGTTTGACTTCTTCGCTGCTTAAGACCCGGCGTTCCAGAAGAGCGTTATCCCGTCGGAACCCACAGTAGAGGCAGTTGTTCACACAGATATTGGACACATACAACGGGGCAAAGAGGACGACCCTTCGCTTGAAATGGATCCTCGTCAGGGCTCGGGCCTGCTCGAGGAGATCCTCCTCTTTCCCTAAGTCTCCGCTTGAAAGCCACTCCCTGATCTCCTCGAGGAAGAAACCTGCCTTGATCATTTCTTATCGGTGGGGGCGTGGGACCAACGGTCTGGGCAACACCATGCAGGTACTGGAGGCCTTGGCGATCAACCGACCAGCTTCATCGGTGGCCTTACAATCCACGAGCCCAAGCTGCCGCCCCCGATGGAGGACTCGCGCCAGAGCGATCAGTCGACCTTTCCAAATGGGCCGCAGAAAGTTGATCTTCAGCTCCACCGTCACTGCGGACTGTTTCTGTTTCAATGTGGAGGCAAACGCAATCCCCATGGTCGCGTCGGCCAAGTCGCAGAGAATCCCGCCGTGCACCGTGCCACCCGGCCCCCTATGGCGATCACTGACTCAGAGTTCTCCTCGGGATCGTCCCACCGACGTCTGGGCCAGCGTGAAGCCGATCAAGCGAGCCACGGGGGGTGAGATCAGGCCAGCCACCTCATTCCCTGGATTCCGCTACCCTGCCAAAAAGATGTGGGACCAGATGGCTGAAGTAGGCATGGGCAAAGGCCATAAACAGAACGCCCTCTTGAACTAGGTTGAAGATCAATCGGCTTACGTCGACGCCATGCAGACGCCCCGCCTTAAGGTGCCCCCCGGTCTCCTGCCAGAACCGCTGGAAACACTGGCGGGAATAGGTCAAGGAATGGGAGAAGGGGTTCCGTTTCTTGATCCACAGCCAGCCCTTAGGCGGAATGGCTACGCCAGACAAAGCGGCATTCCTAGGAGAGACTTTCTTGAGGAGGACAGCGGCGCGGCAGTAAATCCTCTGAAATTCCGCCAAGCGAAGCTGCCGCCATTGCTTCACATCCGTATATCCCTGCTGAAGCAGCTCCACCACCCTCTGCTCCAAGGCGCTGCGCGGACGGGTCTGCAGCCAAAGCTCCTCCATCTCCAGCGCCAGTTTAGGCCACAGACGGATGTACCGAAGCAAATTGGCCATCCGCATCTTAAGGTGCTGCCGGCGGGTCTGAATTGGATAACCCGGCCGCCGCTCGCGCCGGCCCTTAAGACGAAAGAAGCCGTGAATCATGGGGTGTCCCTCCTCCACCATCACGGCGTTTCGGTACCAGACAAAGTTTGAGAAGACCCCCCAGTAGTTCTTGGGGTCAACCCGCTGCAGAATGGACTTCATGTTCTCAAGATCGTAAAAGGAGCGCCATGCCTCCCGGTAACTTTTAGTCCACTCCTCCTGGGTCATTCGAGGGTGTGGGGTCGTGGCGTGAAAGGAGTCGTAACGGTTGAGGTCCAAATCCAGAGGCGCTCCGGCTCGCACTAACTCGAGATGGTCCCTTGAGCCGGGAAGTGGCGCCAGCATAAAGAACGACGCCTGCTCCGGGCCCAGCTCTGATTTCAACCGCTCTACATCTTGGCGTACGGAATCTGCACAATCAAACGGAAAGCCAATGATGTAGGCAACGTGCGTATTGATCCCTGCCTGCCGATAGGCGGCGATCATCTGGCGGAAGTTTGCGACAAGGTTCTGACGCTTGTTGGCCGCTTCAAGGTTCTTCTCATTGAGACTCTCGACCCCGATGAACGCCTGCGAGCAACCTGCCGCCTTGGCCTTGGCGACGAAGTTGGGCAGTCTATACGCCTGCGTATCCACCTGTAACATAAATCGGATCCGGATACCTTCCTCCGTTTGAAGCCGGATCAAGGCATCAAAGATGTTTTCCCAGTATCTGTTGCGACAGAAGTTGTCATCCGTAAAGAAGTAGTAGGAGATCCGGTGTCGATGGTAATTCTCCCGGAATAAGGTCGTAAGCCGCTCCACGTCACGAAACCGCATGGTACGTCCCTGGACGTTGATGACCGTGCAGAAAGAGCAGCTGAAGGGACAGCCCCGCCCACAGTCCAGTGTTCCGAAGTTGGGCGCGACGAAACGCCGTAGGTATCTCTTGCTGATGCGCGGCGGCGGGGCAGAACTTAAGTCTGGTGGATTGCCCAGGAAGTTATAGACCGGTTGGAGGGTTCCTTCGAGCGCATCCCATAAAATCCCTTCCCACCGGCCCTCGACTTCACCCGCCACCACCGTCACCCCCGCATCCATCAGGCGCTGGATCTCCGGAGGATTCTCCGAAAACATCGCCAGCGACCCGCTGACATGAAATCCGCCGATCAAAACATCCGCGCCACCTGCACGGAACTCCAGCGCCAAGTCGGAGGCTCGGGCGAATTGATTGGATTGCACCCCTACGAGGCAGACGACGACCTTGGTGCCGGGCGCGCGGTGCCTGCGTAGAATCGCCCGCACATTCACCCGCTGCACGGTCTCATCGACAAGCTCGATCCGCCACTGTAAGTCGCGGCCCAAAACGCCACGCTCTCGCACCTCTTCAGTTAACCCATAGAGGCAGGCCAACGTGTTGCTGGGGAGCACGCCCCGCCAGTACCGGATCACATAGCCCTCATCATCGTACTTGGAGGGCCTGATGAGATAGACGACGAGGCGCCGAATGATCGGGTTAGCCACGGATCGGGACATAGGCGCAACAGGGCTCCTCGGCCAAATAGTCCCCGGTTACGGCATACGCCCGGGAGCGAGAACCGCCGCAGAGATACCGATACTCACACGTCCCGCAGCGCCCTTTGAGCCGGTCCGGGTTGCGCAGCGCGTGAAGCAGCGGGGAATCCCGGTAGATCTGAGCCAGGGAGGTGTTTCGGACATTGCCGACAGAAACCGGCAGGAACCCGCTGGGGTAGAGCTCGCCGTTGTACGCCACAAAGACGAACCCCTTGCCGGCGTTGACCGCCTGGGGGGAGTGCCCGATCGTTCCGGCCGGACCAGTGATCCGGACAAGCTCCGGTGGGAGTTTATCCCCGTTCCAGTTGAGATTCCGAGGATCCATCCCTTCCTCCTGGAGTCTCTGTTCGTAGAAGTACCGCCTGAAATGAGGGGCCTCGGTTACCTTAAGGACGAAGGGGGCGTTTCGTGCCAGCGGATACAACTTGGCAAACACCTCTTCGTACTGCTCGGCCGAAAGCCCGGGAATCTGCGCTCCGCGTCCTACCGGAACCAGGAAGAAGACCTCCCAGAAGACGATCCCAAGCTTCTGAATTAGCTCGATCAACCGATCCACATCGTCGAAGTTGTGCTGGCTGATTACCGTGTTCACCTGCAGGGGGAGCTTGGCCTCGTGGGCCCAGCCGATTGCCTCCATGGTTTTCTGAAAAGCACCGGCAACTCCGCGGAACCGGTCGTGCGCTTCGGCAGTAGAAGCGTCCAGGGAAAGGGCCATCTGGTCCAGTCCTGCCGCTTTAAGTGCCTTCACCACCTGCCGGGTCAGCAACGGGGTGGCCGCAGGGATCGTCGCCACGCGCAGGCCCAGCGACTTTCCATACCGCACCAGGTCCAGAAGGTCGACGCGCTTTAACGGATCTCCCCCGCTTAAGACGCAGACCTTCGGGCTCATCCGTGCGATCTCCTCAATGAGGGCCACTCCCTCCTCGTGGGTGAGCTCCCCAGGGAGAGGATTAGGCTGTGCCATGGCCCGGCAGTGCACGCAGGCCAGGTCGCAGGCCTGCGTTACTTCCCAAATCACAATGAAGGGGCTGGGACTACGATGAAAATCAGGGGCTACGTGTTCCATTCGACACAACGATATTTTTAGCAAGCCCGAGGAGTCCCAAGGCCCGGATCGTCAAATGCGTTAGGTCCAGCTCCCACCA
>CAYJSX010000114.1:0-5071 GCA_964372575.1 uncultured Planctomycetia bacterium | reverse complement strand
CGAACCCCTGTTGCCGAGTGGGAGTTCCGAGCTTCGCAGAACAGCCCTCCCCCGACGGGTGGGATCGACTTCATTGGGTGATTTGCGACACCAGATCCAGGGCGGCGTTGCGGCGACCAAAGCGCTGGGCCTGTTGACGCCGCTTGGCCAGTTTTTCCTGATGGTTCATGAGATCCAGGACCTCAGAAAGAACCTGTCTGGGGTTCCTGGCCAGGAAGGCGGCTCCCTCCTCACAGAGGACCTGGGCATTACGCGCCTCCTGCCCTGGGATGGGGGAGACCAGGATGAGGGGAAGTCCCTCAGCGGTCGCCTCTGCGCAGGTTAAACCTCCGGGCTTGGTGATCATCAAATCGGAAACCTCCATCAGCTCATCCATGTTCTTGACAAAGGGATAAGGTTGGATACGATGTTTCCCTTTTTGGGCTCTTTCAACGAGCTGGTCATAGAGAGGGACGTTGGTCCCGGCCACCGCCAGGATCTGCAGGGGCGCTGGAACCCGCTCCAGCTCATCCAGAAGGGTCAGAACCGGCCCCACACCGGCCCCACCCGAACCCAACAGAATGGTGAAATGACTCGGGTGGAGCCCCAATCTTCTCCTTAAGTCAGCAGGGTCTTGGTGTCTGGCGAAGCTGGGATCGATCGGAATACCGGTTGACAGGATCGTCTGCTCCTCGACGCCCAGCCGCTTAAGATCCTGGGCCGCCTGGGAGGATCCTACCACATAGGCATCGATTCCCTTTGAAACCCAGAGGGTGTGAGCGCGAAAGTCGGTGATGACGGTCGTAAGCCGCGTAGGCAAGTCCCACCGAAGCTTCACAAAACCGGCCACCTCCATGGGCAGAAAGTGGGTCCCCACCACCTGGTCGGGCCTTTCTTGGAGGATGAACTGGGCCAGGGCCTCGGCGTGGAGACGATTCATTCTCCGGTGCAGGCGTTGAAAAAAGGGGGCCATCGCCCTCCAATTGGTCAGGTGGTATCCGATGGCCCAGATCGGGGTGAAGTGGCGCACGACGTTTAAATAACCTTCGCTGAAGCTCCATTGGTAGCCAGGGTCGGTGTATTCCAAGGCATTCACGATTTGAATGGAAGCGGTGGAACCCTTCAGGCGGAAGGCCTCAAAGATCGCTTCGGCGGCCCGCTGGTGTCCGGCGCCCGCCGGAACATGGATCAGGAGAATTTTCACCCCCCCCTCCTTTAGGATCCAGCGCGAGGCACTAAGATCGCTGGACCTGCGTCAATTCCCAATACTTGGCCCACTTCAGGAAATGGACAAAGGCAAACATCCCGGCAAAGAGGAACCCGTGCATCCCTTCCCGGAATCCCCCTTTTTTCACATAGATCTTAAAGAAGAGCTTAAGGGGCCTGACCAGGAGCTGGGTCCGAACGGCCTTCTCAGAGAGGATCCCCTGTTTGGCCGCCAGTTCCATTGCCTCGAGCGTTGTGTAGCGGTTCTGCCTTGCCCAAAACTGGGCGAAGTCCTTGAAGGGATGGTGCTCGATCGGAGCCGCTAGATGCCCGATGGGGCCGTCCACCACCAGCTCTTCGTGGACCCGGCCCTGGTAGCGGGCCTTCCCCCGCTTGAAGTAATGGAGGGAGTCGTGCTGCCAGCCCCCGTAAGACATCCAATGGCCCAGGAAGCGATTGACCCGACGGAAGCGGAAAGCAGCGTAGGGGGTGCCGTCCCGCAGGATCGCGAGGGCCGCTTCTCGAAAGGCGTCGGTGACCCGGTCGTCCGCGTCGAGCTGGAGGATCCAATCGCTCGTGGCGTGATCGGTGCCCAGGTTGCGCTCCTTGGCGAAGCTCCCTTCAAAGGGATGGGTGATCACCTTCGCCCCATAGGACCGGCAGATCTCAGGGGTGCCATCGGTGCTTTCCCCATCCACCACGACGATCTCATCTGTCCAGCGGATCGCATCCAGGCAGGAACGGATCTGCGCGGCCTCGTTCTTGGTGATGAGGACCGCCGTCAGGGTTTGGGGCACGGAAGGAGCTCCACCTGAGAGTGGGTGAGCCGCCTTAAAAGTTTTAAAAGGCCAAGCCATCCGACTTCGGAAACAAAGATTTTGTGGAATTTTTTCTTCTTGAAGACTGCCTTCCACAGGGCCGCCCAAGGCAGCAGCCAACGGGGGTGATCGATCCACTTGATCATCAGGTGGTTCAAGGGTCGGGTGTTGTGGGTACGCGGGTGAAAGATCCAGAGCCGATGACCGAGATTGGCCAGGTTTCGTAGAAACGCAACAGAGCCGGGGGCAAGGCCGTTTCTGAGGACGCAGGCCATCCGCTTAGGTCTTTCCATCCGGTGCTTGAGGAAGAAGCGTTCCTCATTGGCCTGGAAAATTTTCTGTCTCTCGGGGTCCAGCCGCATGCTGGCAGAGCCCAGGTGAAAAACGTACGCCCCCTGGGCAATTCCGCAGGCAAAGCCGGCCCGGCGCACCCGCAGCGCGTAATCTGCGTCCTCGAAATAGATGAAGCGGTAACCGACGTCCAGCAGACCTACCGTTTCGAGAATCTGGCGGCGGGTAAGAAGACAGAAACCGACCCCCATCCAGTTTTCGATCCATTGGCCCGTTTGGCTTTTGAGGCGCTTCGCCAGGTCGTCGATCGTCTCGCGCGGCTTAGGAATGAGCCCAAACTCGTTGCTCATCGGGTTGATCAGGCCCAGCCCCGGGTGTTCCTTGGCTACATCGATCATCTCTGTGAGCCACCCCTGCGTCACCAGGATGTCGTTGTTGAGCAGGCACACCCAGTCGGCCTCAGCCCGGCGCAAGCCCTCGTTCATCCCGTCGGAAAAGCCGTCGTTGGCGGGGCGCCGGATCACCTCAATGTCCATCTTGCCGTTGCCGCGCAGCCCCTTAAGGTATTGAACCGCTTCGGGTTCGGTGCTGGCGTTGTCCACCACGATGAGCCTGACACCGGCTGGGGTATGTTGGAAAAGCCGCTCTACACAGGGGCGCAGGAGATCGGCCCGGTTCCAGGTCAACAAGACGAGGTCACACCAGGAGGCCATCGTCTTGCCGTGAGGACTTAGTGTGCCAAAACTTGGCAAAGCTGAGGAATTGATAGAGACTGGCCATCCCTGCCACAATCACTCCCCAGAGCCCATCCTGGTACCCCTTCTTGCCGATGTAGGTGCGCCAAAAACGATCCACCATTCTCCAGAGGGCTTTTCCCAGACCCATCGGCCGGCCGTCCAAGATCCATTTCTGGGCCTCCAGGGTGGTCTGGCGGTTCAGTTTCTCAAGAAAATCTTCCAGGCTGCGGTAGGAGTAATGAAGGATGTCGCTGTGAAGGGTCCCGCAGGGCCGATCGGTGATGGCCCGGGGATGAACGGTGGTCTCCTCCCATTGGAAGTGGCTGCGTTTGAAGAGCTTGACCTGGGTGCTGGGATACCAGCCCCCGAAGCGGATCCACCGGGATCCGATGTGGTTCCGGCGCGGAATCGAGTAGAGGTCAAACCTTGGGCCTTGGGAAAAGAGATCCCAGAGCTCCCTAGCCAGCTCTGGGGTGACCTGCTCATCCGCGTCTAGGCTTAAGATCCATTCGAAGCGGGCCTGTGTGTGGGCGAAATTCCGATGGCGACCTTCAACCTCCATCTTCCTTTGAATGACCCGGTCGGTGTACCGGCGGGCCACGTCAAGCGTGGAATCGGTGGAGAAATCGTCCACCACCACGATCTCCCCGGCGAAGGGAACAGAGTCCAGACAGGCGGGAAGCCGGAGGGCCTCGTTTTTGGTGATGACTACGACCGAGAGCGGCAATGAAATTGCCGCAGGAAGTGGTCGCGTCTCCATTAACGAGGGACCCGACGGAGATTGGCAGAGTCTCTGGCATGTGCGTGAGATTTTCTCGGAAGTGGCCCCTTCCAGGAGCTCAAAGCCCAGGATCCTCTGAAGCCCTCTCAACCAGGCCGACCATCTGGGGTCACAGCTCACCACAAGGTCAAAGGGCTTCTTCCGTTTCCAGAGGAGCTTGAGGGTCGCCTGAGGGCGCCAGAGGACTGGGTGGACCGACCAGAACGACACCTGGGCCAATCGAGAAATGCTGTTGGGAAAGGCTCCTTTGGAGCCGATCAGAAAAAGCCAATGCCCTTGCCTCGAGAGCTCTTGAATCAAGGTGGCATCCGGTGCTGCGCTCGAGAGGGGAGGAAGTGGGCCCCAAAGGATTCTGAGGCGCCTGCCCCATCGGGTCTCGAACCGGCGGCGGTTGGCGTCGAAATCCTTTTTCCAATTCGGAAGGTTTCTGAAGCTGGCCTTCTCTTCGTGGTAGACGTAGGCCCCACAGGCCCGAACACAGAGGAGGCCCGCCTGGCGGACCCTGCGGGAAAGGTCGTCGTCGTCGAAATTTCCCATCCCAAACGACTCGTCCAATCCTCCCACCTTCGTAAGCAGGGACCGCTGGGCCAGAAGGCAAAATCCCAGAACGGTCGGAAGCTCCACCCAGCGGCCGGCTTGGACCTGAAGCCTTTGGGCCATCCTTTCCGGCGATCCTCCCTCTGGAGGAAATCCCAGAGAGTTGCTGGTAGGATTCACCAGCCCCAGCCGAGGGTCAGAGCGTGCTACCCGAATCATCTCGGCCAGCCAGCCGTCGGTGACCACCGTGTCGTTGTTTAACAGGCACACCCAAGGGGAATGACCGGCCTGAATTCCCTGGTTGGAGGCCCGGACGAAACCTAAGTTCTCGTCGTTGCGAATGAGGGCCACCGGCAGCCGGGCCGATGACTGAAACGACCTTAAGAAGGAAGCGGTCGGGGGTTGACTGGCGTTGTCGATCAGGACGAGGCGCATCCCCTCCATGGGGTGCTTGCTCAAACTTTCAAGGCAGCGGTTGGTCAACTCCAGGTTGTCCCAGATTGGGATCACCACGTCACACCCGTTGTCAGCACTCACCTCAACACCTCTTGGCATCTGCACTCAGAGGTCGGAATGCGCCGGCTGCAGGAAACCCCTGCTTGGGGCGGCCCGACCCGGATCATTCGGGCTCCCAGGTCGAGCCCGCCCTCGGGGGAGGGGCTGTCGGTTGGCTGCAGGAAACCCCGGCTTAAGGTCGGCCCTCCGCGCATCGTTCGAGCGCC
>CAYJSX010000113.1:0-5163 GCA_964372575.1 uncultured Planctomycetia bacterium | reverse complement strand
TCGACAACTGCCAGGTGGACTGGGCGGACGGATTGACTGGGGCCGGATTCACGATCCAGAATCCAAACTCCAAGGGGTCCTGCGGCTGCGGCCATTCCTTCAGCGTGTAGAGGGAATATGCTCGACGTAGCACGGATTCGAAACGATTTCCCGATCCTGAGGCGGCAGGTCCACGGCAAGCCGCTCATCTACCTGGATAACGCCGCCACCTCGCAGAAACCAAACGGGGTGATCGAGGCGCTGGGTCAGTATTACACCCGCACCAGCGCCAACGTCCATCGGGGAATCCATGCCTTGAGCGAGGAGGCGACCGCCCAGTACGAGGGGGCCCGGGCCAAGGTGGGCCGCTTCATCGGGGCACCGAAGCCGGAGACGATTCTCTTCACTCGGAACGCCACCGAGGCGATCAACCTGGTGGCCCACGCCTGGGGCGGCAAGCACCTGGGCGCGGGGGATGAGATTCTGCTGACCGAGATGGAGCATCACTCCAACCTCGTTCCCTGGCAGATGCTGGCGCAGGCGAAGGGGGCTCATCTCAAGTTCATCCCGGTCACCAGCGATGGGCAGCTTGCGTTGGAGGAGCTTCCCCGCCTTTTGGAGGGTCGGACGAAGCTGGTGAGCCTCACCCTGATGTCGAACGTGCTGGGAACGATCAATCCGGTGAAGGAGATCGTCGCCCAGGCCCACGCGAAGGGGATTCCGGTCTTTGTGGATGGGGCGCAAGGGGTGCCGCACCTGCCGGTCAACGTGTTGGAGATGAACTGCGATTTCCTCGCCTTCTCCTCGCACAAGATGTTGGGCCCGACCGGTGTGGGGGTCCTCTACGCCAAGGAGGCGATCCTGGAAGAGATGGATCCCTTCTTAGGCGGCGGCGACATGATCCGGGACGTGTGGCTCGATCATTCGATCTGGAACGACCTGCCCTGGAAGTTCGAGGCCGGCACCCCCAACATCGCCGATGTGATCGCCTTTTCCGCCGCGGTCGACTATCTGACGGTCATTGGCATGCCGGAGATCCGCCGGCACGAGGAGGGGCTGACCCGCTACGCCTTGAATCTCCTGCAGGGGATCGAGGGGGTCAAGATCTACGGTTCGCCGGATGCCGCCCTGCGCGGGGCGGCCATCTCCTTCAACATCAATGGTCTGCACCCGCACGATCTGGGCCAGCTCCTGGATGAAGAGGGGATCGCCATTCGGGCCGGCCACCACTGCTGCAAGCCGCTCATGCGCAAGCTGGGCGTGGCGGCGACCGCCAGGGCCAGCTTCTACCTGTACAATACCGAGGCCGAGGCCGATCAGCTGGCCTTGGGCGTAGTGAAAGCCAAGGAGGTCTTCTCTCTTGTCAGCCACCGATGACCTGTATCGGGAAATCATCCTCGAGCACTTCAAGAACCCGAGGAACCACGGGCGGCTCGCGGCACCCAGCCTGAGGGCCGAAGGGGCCAATCCCTTCTGCGGGGATGAGCTGGAGGTGACGGTCGCCCTGGCAGGGGAACGGATCACCGACATCAAGGCCCAGTGCAAGGGCTGCTCCATCAGCCAGGCCTCGGCCTCGATGATGACCGAAGTGGTAAGCGGCAAGACGCTGGGGGAGGCGGAATCGTTTGCCAGGGCCTTTAAAGGGATGATGCTCTCAGGCGAAACACTCCCCCTTGCCCCTGAGCTGGAAGACCTGGAGTCGTTGGAGGGGGTCAAGAAATATCCGGTGAGGATCAAGTGCGCCATCCTCTCCTGGAACACCCTCCTGGAAGGGATCGACGCCCATCGGAAAGGGAGGGCCCAGGCCACCCACGTGGAGGGAGAAGAGGGGGAGGCACCGCCCCTGGCTCAGCAATTTGAGATCGAGTCGGCCAAAGCGGCGGCCGCCGCCTCCGCTGTCCCCCCTCCTAAACCAGAAGAGAAGGCCCCGGCGCCCAAAGAGAGCCCGGAGGACGAGGTGCGGACCGCCTTAAGGTCGGTGATCGACCCTGAGCTGAACATGAATGTGGTCGACCTAGGCCTCATCTATGGGATCGAGGTAGAGGACGGAAAGGTCAAGGTGACCTACACCCTGACGAGCCCCGGGTGCCCCTTGGGGCCGATCATCAAGGGACAGATGAGTTCCGCCCTGGCTCGGCTGCCCTGGGTTAAGGGTGCGGATCCCCAGTTGGTCTGGTCTCCGCCCTGGGATCCTCACACGATGGCCTCGGAAGAGGTTAAACTGGAGCTCGGAATTTGGTGATTGTAAAGACAAGGGACCAGAAAAGGCTTGGCGATATCCTAAGCCGGATCGGCAAGACGCCGCTCATCACCCTTGGGGTCGGCAGAGAGTTTCCCAATGTGTCGATCCTGGCCAAGGCCGAGTGGTTTAACCCTGGCGGCTCGGTCAAGGACCGGGCCGCTGCCCAGATCGTGGCCGATGCCGAGCGCAAAGGGCTCTTGAACCCCCACCGGATCTTGTTGGACGCCACCTCTGGAAATACCGGGGTGTCCTACGCCATGATCGGTGCCGCCAAGGGATACCGGGTGAAGCTGTGCGTTCCGGCAAACGCCAGCCCCGAGATCTTAAAAACCATGAGGGCCTTCGGCGCCGAGCTGGTCCTGACCGACCCCCTGGAAAGCTCGGACGGGGCCATCCGCGAGGCCAAACGCCTCGCCGCCCAGGAGCCGCACCGCACCTTTTACGCCGACCAGTACAACAACCCGGCCAACTGGCACGCCCACCATCAGACCACCGGCCCGGAGATCTGGCAACAAACCGACGGCCAGGTGACCCACCTCGTCGCCGGCCTGGGCACGAGCGGAACGCTCATGGGGACTGGCCGCTTCTTGAAGGAGCAGAACCCCTCGGTCCAGGTGGTGGCGGTCCAGCCCGACTCTCCCCTGCACGGGCTGGAAGGCCTCAAGCACATGGCGAGCTCCATCGTGCCCGGGATCTACGATCCCGAATTCCCGGACATCCAGGCCGAGGTCAAAACCGAAGAGGCGTATGAGATGGTGAAGAGAGTCGCGAAAGAGGAGGGACTTCTGGTGGGAGTCTCCTCTGGGGCCAATCTGGCGGCGGCCCTTCGCCTGGCCAAAGATTTGGAATCGGGCGTTGTGGTGGTGGTCTTCCCGGATGGAGGTTCACGGTATCTCGATGAGCAGTTCTGGAATGAATAAAGAGGCTCATAAAGAGGCTCAGGAAGTCGCCCTCTCGCGCGAAGAGATCCAGCGCTACAGCCGCCATCTGATCATGCCGGAGGTGGGAATCCAGGGGCAGAGAAAGTTGAAATCGGCCTCGGTCCTTCTGATCGGCACCGGCGGCCTGGGCTCTCCCTTGGGGCTTTACCTCACCTCTGCCGGGGTGGGAAGAATTGGGCTCGTGGACTTTGATCGGGTGGACTTCACCAACCTCCAGCGCCAAGTCCTCTACACCACCGCCGACGTGGGAAGGCCTAAGCTTGAGGTCGCCAAGGAGAGGCTCACGGCCATCAACCCGGAGATTGCTATCGAGACGCACGAGGCCCGGCTGACCTCGGACAATGCCCTCGCGATCTTGAAAGACTACGACATCGTGATCGACGGCACCGATAACTTCCCCACCCGCTACCTGGTCAACGACGCCTGCGCCCTTCTTAAAAAGCCGAACGTCTACGGCTCCATCTTCCGGTTTGAGGGACAGGCCTCGGTCTTTGACGCGAGCCGCGGCCCCTGCTACCGCTGCCTTTACCCGGAGCCCCCGCCGCCCGGGCTGGTTCCCTCCTGCGCGGAAGGGGGGGTGTTGGGAATCCTGCCAGGCATCATCGGAACAATTCAAGCCACCGAAGCGATCAAGCTGATCCTGGGCCGAGGTGAAACCCTGATCGGCCGGCTTCTTCTCCTTAACGCCCTGAAGATGCGCTTCAGGGAGCTTCGCTTAAGGAAAAATCCAGACTGCCCCCTGTGCGGGACGCATCCGACCATCACAAGACTCATCGATTATGAGGAGTTCTGCGGCTTAAGACGCGGTGAAGAGAAACCGACCGCCGCCGATCAGGAATGGGAGCTGACCCCTTCCGAACTAAAGTCGCTTCTGGAAAATGGAAAGGTTCAGGTGATCGACGTTCGCGAGCCCCATGAGTTTGAGATCTGTCACATCCCTGGGGCCAGGCTCATCCCGACCAGTGAATTTGTCCAGAGGATTGGCGAGTTAGACTCCGCCGAGCAGCTGGTTCTCTACTGCCACAAAGGGATTCGAAGCCGCAACGCCTTGGAGCTTCTCAAATCGGCCGGCTTCAGAAAGATTAAATCTTTAAGGGGAGGGGTAGACGCCTGGGCCGAAGAGGTGGACCCCTCCATGCCGAGGTATTAATGAGCGCTACATCCCGTCCAGGTCTCTCCGGCAAAAGCAATCGGACGACTGGGGGGAGATTTCCCATCGGGGGAACAGTCCCATTTTCCATCCGCACGCCCCAGTCTCGCCTCTATCGAAAGGAAAAACATTAGGGATTCCCCCCTCTTCCGAAGGATGAAAGGAGGTTGAAGGATGAGTTTGGATGAGGCGCAGGTTCAAGAGGGACTTAAGAAGCTTCAGGGCTGGGAGCTGACGGATGGGGCGATCGTCAAGCTTTACAAGTTCAAGGATTTCCAGGAAGCCCTGACTTTTGTCAATCGGGTCGGCGCCCTCGCCGAAGAGGCCGATCACCACCCCGACATCGACATCCGCTACAACAAGGTCACCTTGACCCTGGTCACCCACTCGGCCGGTGGCCTGACCGAGAAAGACCTTGCCTTGGCCGGTGCCATCGATACCCCCGAAAAACCGACTTGATGACCCCCCCACCTGATGGGTCGAAGGTCATACACGACGAAGCCGGAAAGCGGTTTTACCTTCCCCTGGAAGGGGGCCAGGACGCCACACTTCTCTACCGCCGGCAGGCAGAGGTCTTAGACTTTTACCGAACCTACGTCCCTGTGGCGTTTCGCGAAAAGGGGCTGGCCGAGAAGGTCGTGGAGGCCGGCTTCCGCTTTGCCCAGTCCCAGAATCTCAAGGTCCTTCCCACCTGCCCCTACGTCGCGATCACCTTCCTGGCCCGCCGCCCCGAATTCCGCCCCCTCGTTAACCAGTAGCCCTCAGGGTCGATCCCGCCCTCGGGAGAGGGGCTGTTCAGCGAAGCTCGGAACTCCCACTCGGCAACAGGGGTTCGCCGTACGCGGCCAGCC
>CAYJSX010000112.1:0-5203 GCA_964372575.1 uncultured Planctomycetia bacterium | reverse complement strand
ACAGGAACGAATCCGCCATCTCCGAAAGAGGTAGCGTATTTGAGGAAGGTGTTGAAGAAGGCCCCAAGCCTCAAGGGCTCGAGCGAAGTTCCGGAAAATCAGAGGTTCTTTTACGCCTTCTTAGAGTCCTTAGAGGATCGGGCCAGCCAGAGGGGAGTAGGGCTGAATCCGCCCTTGTTGAAACAGCTTACCGAGATTTTCAATTTTTTGAGCGTTGCCTCATCCCACAGGGAGGCATTTGTGGAAACGCCTAGCAAAACCAGGATAGACCAGGACGAGAGGGCAAGGAGAAACGCGCAGGAAAAAGGTCTCCTCGTAAACGCCAATAACAGGGAGATTTTTCTTTCCGACCTACGTTACATCCAACGCCAAGCCCGGTCTGGGCTGTATGAAATTGTTGTCAGGTCCGCAGATCCCGGGGCATGGAGCCCCTCCACCGATCCATCCACAGCGCTTTCGGAGGTCATTGAACTTTTAAAAGAACAGGGGGTCCCCAGGATCAACATTCGAGAGCCCGCCGCAGGAAGCTGGGTGGTGATCGATGTCGAGCCCAGGAAGGTACCGCGGTTGTCGGCAACGGTCGCGACCGGGCTGGAGGAGGGGGCGGTTGAGAAGCTGGCGCAGGAGCGGTGGCAGGGGCTCAGGTCGCAGGCGGCTTACAACGGCAAGGCAGTCGTGCTGGGGCCGTCGCTGGCGCGGGTGCCGCCGGCGCGGGCGCTGGCGGGCCTGGAGGAGCGGATTCGCCTGGATGAGGGCGGCGATCGGACGGCGGAGTTGGCGGCCCGCCTGGTTTTTGAGGGAACCAGCCAGATCCGGTACTTGGGAGGGCTGGAAGAGGCCAGGCGCTTTGAGAGGATCTCAGCGGGGCTCTTCAAGGTGACCGCCTTCCTCATCGAGACTAAGGAAGAAATTGTCAGGATTATGGAGCAAATCCTCCTTTCCCTAGGAATTCCCTACGAGCTTTTCTCAGCGGGCCTGGAGGAGTTTACCCGCCAGCTTGAGCTCCTCGAAGCGGCTTGACATCCGCAAAACAATCGTATATAGTTAATATATACAACTGCCATGACCGGTTTACCGGACCTCTCTCAGCTGGAGGGGTTTGACTGGGATCGAGGGAACACCCAAAAGAATTGGGACAGACACCAGGTTACCTTCTTTGAGTGCGAGGAGGTTTTCTTTGGCGGGCCGGTGGTTGTGCCAAACCCGAAGCATTCGGCGGCCGAGGTTCGGTATTACGCCTTGGGACAGACTGCCAGCAGGCGGAGGCTGACCATAGCCTTTACGATGCGAGGAAACAAGATTCGCGTGATATCGGCACGCGACATGAGTCGACGGGAGCGGAGGTTCTATGCCAAGGAAATTCAGAGAAACCCCTAGGTTCAAGAACGAGGATGAAGAGCGGACCTTTTGGGCTACCCACGATGTGACCGACTTTGTCGATCCCAGGTTCGCTCGCCGCGTCTACTTCCCCAACCTAAAACCAACCCTACGGACCATTTCTATTCGAGTTCCCGAATACCTCATTTGGGAGCTTAAAACGCTGGCCAACGAACGGGACATCCCCTATCAGGCGCTCCTTAAAAGTCTCTTGGCTGAACGGGTCGAAGAAGAGATCAGGAAGCGCCGCCGGGCGGCCTAGGCCATCCGCAGGGAGACGGGATACCTCCTTAAAGCCGTGGACCTTTTGCACCGTGTCGAAACCTAACCCTGTGCTGTACTTGGTTGGGACCCCCATTGGAAACCTGGGGGACATCACCCTGCGGGCGCTGGAGGTTTTGAAAGGCGCCTCGGTGATCGCGGCGGAGGATACCCGGCAGACCCGGAAGCTCTGCCAGCGGCATGGGATTGACCGGCCGATGGTGAGCCTGCACGAGCACAATAAGAGGGCCCGCGCGCCGGAGCTGGTTGCGCGCCTTAAGGCGGGCGAGTCGGTGGCGCTGGTGACCGATGCCGGGATGCCGGTTGTTTCCGATCCTGGGGCCTTTCTGGTGGGCGAGGCGCAGGCGGCCGGGATTCCGGTGGTGGTGGTTCCGGGCCCAAGTGCGGTGACTGCGGCGCTGGCCGCCTCCGGCTTCCGGGGGGAGCGATTCCGGTTCGAGGGATTTCCGCCGCGTAAAGAAAAGGCCTTGAGGGATTGGCTCAAGAGGGTTGGCGGTGAGCCGATCCCGGCGGTCTGCTTTGAGTCTCCGTACCGGCTGGTCAAGACCCTGCGGGCGATCCAAGAGGTTTTGGGGGAGATTCCGGTGGTGGTAGCGAGGGAGCTCACCAAGCTGCACGAGGAGGTCACGCGTGGCTCGACAAGCCAGGTTCTTGCGCGGTATACTGGCAGGCACCCCAAAGGAGAAATCACGGTTGTCTTTGAGCCAAAAGCGGGTGCCAGGTTAAAACCTGGCACCCTTACATAAGGATAATCCTGGCACCCGTTTTAAAATGAGCATACTCGAGGTTCATCCTACCGCGGTGGTAGATCCGGAAGCGCAAATCGCCCCGGATGTGGAGATCGGTCCCTACGCGGTGATTGAGGGGCCGGTTCGGATTGGGCGTGGGACCAAGGTCTGGCCCCACGCCTATCTGTCGGCCCCCCTAGAGATCGGCGAGGAATGCCAGATCCATATCGGGGCGATCCTGGGGCATCTCCATCAGGCGATGCGGGAGCCGCAGGCCGGCGGCGTTCGGATCGGCGACCGGGTGATCGTCCGGGAGTACGCGATGGTTCACCGGGCCTCCTCGGAGGGAGCCTGGACGACGGTTGGGCCGGAGGCCATGATCATGGGCTTTGCCCATTTGGCGCACGACTGCAGGATCGGCCGGCGGGTCATCATCGCCAACGGCACCCTGCTGGCTGGCCACGTGACGGTCGAGGATCAGGCGGTCCTCTCCGGGCATGTGGTGGTGCACCAGTTTGTCCGGATCGGGACGCTGGCGATGGTGGGAGGGTTAAGCCGGGTGAACAAGGATGTTCCCCCCTACTTCCTGGTCAAGGGAGATTCCGAGGTCTGGACGCTTAACCAGGTGGGGATGAAGCGGGCCGGGCTGTCGGAGATTGCCCGGGGCCAGCTTCGGGAGGCCTTCCGGCTGCTGTACCGATCAGGGCTCAACACCACTCAGTCGATCAAGGCAATCCAGGCCACCAAGGACCCGGTTCCAGAGGTCCAGCACCTGATCCGCTTCATCCAGGAGAGCCGCCGGGGGATCTGCCGGTACCACCTCCAGATGCCTGGCGAGGCCAACGGCCTTGACAGGGACGAGGAGGATGTGATATAAGAGTAATAGGATCCTCCGGTCAAGCCGGAGGATGAGACCTAAGGGTAATGACCAGGGGCGTCGCCTTTTAAGTTGGTCCTGAGAGGCCAGCAAGGGGCTTGAGATGCAAAAGAAAGCTAAACCAAAGAGGACGGCCGGTCTGCGCGTCAAGCGCGGGCAGGCCATTTTTTTATGCCTGAGAGACCTGGCAGAATGAACCCCTCCAGCACCACCCGGGTCAAGGCCCACCTGCTGGATGCGCAGGGGATCGAGCGGGTCCTGACTCGGATTGCCCACGAGATCCTCGAGAAGCACCAAGGGCTGGACGCGGTCGCCTTGGTGGGAATCCGGTCTCGGGGAGAGCTGCTGGCTCATCGCCTGGCCAAGATCCTGCGGGCCATTGACGGAGCCAACCTGCCCGTGGGGGCGCTGGACATCACCCTTTATCGAGACGATCTCACCCTCCAAGCCCCCAACCCGGTGGTGCGCGCCACCGACATCCCCTTTGACGTGACCGATAAGACCGTCGTCGTAGTGGACGATGTCCTTTACACCGGGCGGACCATCCGCTCGGCGATGGATGCCTTGATCGACCTGGGCAGGCCCCAGGCGATCGAGCTGGCGATCCTCGTGGACCGGGGGCACCGGGAGCTGCCGATCCGCCCTGACTACGTGGGCAAGAACATTCCCACCGCGAGGAATGAGCTCATCCAGGTGCGGCTGACGGAGGCAGACGGAGTCGACGAGGTGGTCATCGAGGAGGCAATTCGATGAGTGCGGCGCGGTGGATGAGAAAAGACCTCTTAGGGCTGGAGGGCCTCACCCGAGACGAACTGAAGCTCCTCTTGGATCAGGCCAAGGCCTTCCAGGAGATTTCGCTTCGGCCCATCAAGAAGGTTCCTGCCCTTCGGGGAAAGACGGTGGCCTTAAGCTTCCTGGAACCCTCCACCCGAACCCGGGCCTCCTTTGAGCTGGCGGCCAAGCGGCTTTCGGCCGATATCCTGCAGATCCAGCCGGCCTCCTCCAGTCTGGTCAAGGGGGAGACGATCTTGGACACGGCCCGCAACATCGAGGCGATGAAGGTGGACGTGCTGGTGCTGCGGCACTCGGACAGCGGGGTTCCGGCCCTGGTGGCGCGGGCGATCGGCCCGAGTGTCATCAACGCCGGAGACGGCTCACACGAGCATCCAACCCAGGGGTTGGTGGATCTCTTTACCATTCAGGAAGAGAAGGGTCGGATCGAAGGGTTGGAGGTTGTGATCGTGGGAGACATCCTTCACTCTCGGGTGGCCCGTTCCGACTTCTGGGGCTTGACCAAACTGGGGGCCCGGGTCACCCTGTGCGGCCCTCCCACCCTGGTGCCGGCCGATTTTGAGGCCTTCGGCGCCAAGATCTCCTACACCCTGGACGAGGCCCTGCCGGGCGCCGATGTGGTGATCGCCCTGCGGCTCCAGGTGGAACGCCAGAAGGAGCGCTACATCCCTTCGTTGCGGGAATATACCCGATGCTATGGAATCGACCGGGAGAGACTGCAGAGGGGAAGGCCGAACCTCATCCTGATGCATCCTGGCCCGGTCAACCGCGGCGTGGAGCTTTCTCCTGAGGTGGCCGACGGACCCCAGTCGGTCATCCTCAAACAGGTGACCAACGGGATCGCGGTTCGGATGGCCTGCCTGTACCTCGTCACCTTGGCCAAGACCCAGGGAGACAAAGAGTCGGGTGCCAGGTTAAACCAAGGCACCCTGTCTTTGGGCACTCTTTCAACCGCGGCAGGCCCCCTCCCATGAACTCTCCCAAGCTGCTCATCAAGGGAGGACTTCTCATCGATCCGGCCCAAGGGATCGATGGACCCACCGACCTTTTGATTGAGGGAGGGCGGGTGGCCCGCCTGGGGCGCAACCTGAAACCCAACGGGGCCCAGGTGCTGGACGCCTCCTCCAAGGTGGTGACCCCTGGCTTC
>CAYJSX010000111.1:0-5204 GCA_964372575.1 uncultured Planctomycetia bacterium | reverse complement strand
CCAGGGTTCCTGTGGTGATGGATGGCTTCATCTCAACGACGGCGGCCTTTCTCGCCTACCGGATCTCCCCCGAGATCCAGCCCTACCTGATCGCTTCGCACCGTTCGGTCGAAATGGGACACGGGATTCTCTTGAAGGCGTTGGGCCTGAGGCCTCTCTTGGAGATGGATCTTCGTTTGGGCGAGGGAACCGGTGCTGCCTTGGCCTTCCTTCTTCTGGAGGCCTCGGTTCGGGTGATGTCAGAGATGGCCACCTTCTCCCAGGCCGGAGTAAGCGAGCGCTCGGGGTGAAGAGACTCCTCGTCCCACTGCAAGACGCCTTTTCATTCTTGACGATCCTGCCGGTTGGCTCTCGGGTAGGAGGTGAGGAGCCCTCGGTTCGGATGAGCCGGGCGCTGGCCTGGTTTCCGCTGGTGGGGCTGGCGTTAGGGCTGGCGGCCTCTGGGGCGACCCTGGCCGCCGGAAATCTCTGGTCCTGGCCTGTCGCTTCAGGGTTGGGGCTGTTGATTTTGTCCCTGTTGACCGGCGGGCTTCATCTGGACGGCTTTGCAGACACGGTGGACGGCCTGGCCGGCGGAAGAGATCAGGCCCATTCCAGAGAGATCATGAAGGAGCCCCAGATCGGCACCTTCGCGGCCGCAGGTCTTGTCTTCCTTCTGGGTCTTCAATGGATGATCCTGCATGGCCTGAATCCCCGGAATCTCTTAGGGATTTGGGCAACGGCCTGTTTGCTGAGCCGCTGGGGGATGGTCCTTTCTGCCCAGTGGTTCCCCTATGCCCCAGGTAAGGGAGGCGTCGGTTCCTGGGTGACCGAACGGCAAGCCCCTTATGCCATTGCCTGGGCGACACTCCTGGCTATAGGGGGAACCCTCCTCTTTTGGGATTGGAGGAGGACGCTCCTTTGGATGGGTGTGACGGTTCTGGGGGTGCTGATCGTCAACAGGTGGATGGTGGCTCGGCTGGGAGGCATCACCGGGGATACCCTGGGGGCGTTGAACGAACTCCTCACGACCCTTCTTTTGCTGGCGATGACTACAGGATGAGCCCGCACGGCGGCAATCTCTGGGCCCTCACCGATATCCAAGGGGTAAGCCCCTTGGAGATCCTCGATTTCAGCGCAGACCTTAATCCCTTTGGCCCACCACCCGGCTTGGCCGAAATGTTGGAAAGGATCTGGCCGAGGCTGCGCTGGTACCCGGATCCCAGCTATAGCGATTTTTGCAGGGCTGCCGGCGAGCTTCATGGGCTTGCTCCCCAGTGCATCCTTCCGGGTAACGGCACGGCAGAGCTCATCCATCTGATCGCCCGCTTTCCAGCTTTTGATCAGGGAACTGTTGTGGTCCCTACCTTTACCGAATACGAGCGGGCCTTAAGGATAGCCGGCAAAAAGGTCATCCACCGGGCCTTAGGCACCGATGGAGATTTTGAAAGAGGCCTCGTTTTCCTCTGCAATCCTAACAATCCCACCGGTACCCTTTGGCCTAAGAAAGAGCTCGTTGGGCTGATGGAAGGGGCGGCCCCTCGGGGGGTGACGGTGGTGGTGGATGAGGCCTACATGGATCTGGTGGAAGATGGCTTGCGCTATTCTCTTGCGGCCGAGGTGGAGCGTTTTGACAACCTGATCGTTCTGCGCTCTCTGACCAAGTCTTTCACACTTCCGGGCCTTCGGGTGGGGTATCTGACGGCTTCCCCTTCTTGGGTGAGGGGGCTTGCCGAACAACAACCCCCCTGGTCCATGAACGCCCTGGCCGCGGTCTTAGGGCCGTGGCTGCTCAGACAGCACTCTTTTTTGAGCGAAAGCCGCCGCAAGCTCTCGGCCTTGCGAGAATCCCTGGGGCAAGGGCTGCGAGCCCTTCCAGGCCTTCAGGTCTGTCCCTCCTTCGCCAATTTCTTTTTGTGTGAGCAGATCGGGGCCGGTCCGACGGCTGGCGAGCTCTCAGAAGCGCTTAAGGAAAGAGGCATCTTGATCCGGCTCTGCGACGATTTCGTGGGGCTTGAGGCAGGGCGCTTCTTCCGGGTCGCCATTGGCAGGCAGCAGGAGAACGATCGGCTCCTGGCTGCCTTGAAGGAGATCCTTCTAAGTGCCGTCTAAGTGCTGGATGGTTCAGGGGACCGGTTCCCACGTCGGGAAATCGGTTTTGGTCACAGCCCTCTGCAGGATCCTGCGCCGCAGGGGCCTCCGGGTGGCTCCCTTTAAAGCGATGAACATGTCGAACAACGCCTGGGTGACGGCCAAGGGCGGGGAGATCGCCTACGCCCAGGCGGTCCAGGCCTGGGCCGCGGGGGTCGAACCGGTCGAGGAGATGAATCCCGTCCTTCTGAAAACGACCTCGGATTCGGCCTCTCAGGTGATCCTGTTGGGTAAGCCCCTGGGCGTCGTCCCGGCTTACGGCCTGGCCAGGTACCGGCAGAAGCTCCTTCAAGGGATCGAGTCGTCGTTAAGCTTCCTTCGCGAGAACTTCGAGGTGGTGCTGATCGAAGGGGCCGGGTCACCGGCCGAGATCAACCTCAAGGCGACTGACCTAGCCAACATGCGGGTGGCTGAAATGGCCGATGCCCCGGTTCTCCTCGTGGTCGACATTGAGCGGGGCGGGGCCTTTGCCCAGGCGGTGGGCACCCTGGAACTGCTTGAACCCAGCGAGTGTAAGCGGATCTTCGGTTTTGTGATCAATAAATTCAGAGGAGACCTCTCCATCCTTCAGCCAGGGCTGGATTGGCTTGAGGCCCGGACCGGCAAACCGGTTTTGGGGGTTATCCCGTACCTGCAGTCGATTCGGATTCCTGAGGAAGATTCGTTGGCCGATCGCCTTAAGCCCCCATCTCAAAATGGATCGAGCGGCCCGCCTCAAATTCGGATCCAAGTGATCCGGTATCCCACCATCTCCAACTTCACCGATTTCAAGCCGCTCGAAGAGGAGCCCGGTGTGAGGGTCGAATATCTGACCGAGCCACCGGTCGACGGCCGACTGCCCCATCTCCTGGTACTTCCCGGCGCGAAGAGCACCGTGGCGGATCTTCTTTGGCTTCGGGAAAGAGGATTTGAACGGTACATCCAGGAATGCCTGGAGAAAAAGGTGGAGGTTGCGGGGATCTGCGGCGGCCTTCAGATGCTGGGAGAGTTCATCTACGATCCCAGTCACGTCGAATCTCCCCGGGCGGCCGTAGCGGGGCTTGGGCTTCTGCCCACCACGACCCTTTTTCTGCAACCCAAGGTAACGGAACAGGTGGAGGGCCTCCACCCCGCAAGTGGCTTGCCGGTTCGGGGTTACGAGATTCACGCCGGTCGTCTCCAGGGGGCTCGTCGGGGAAGGCCGGTTTTCCGGATCACCCGACGGGGCGGCCGGGCCGTGGACGCATGGGATGGCTGCCAACGCGCCGATGGCCTGGTCTGGGGAACCTATCTGCATGGACTCTTCGATGACCCGGCCCTGCGCCGATATTTCTTGAGTCGGTTCGGCGATCTGCCTGCTCCTTTCCATCCGGCACCGGAGGATCCTTACGACGCCCTGGCAGACCAGGTGGAGGCGGCTTTAAATTGGACGCCATCGGTCTAAGGCTCACCTTGGCCTACGGGCTCGACCTGATCCTGGGGGATCCCCTCTGGCTGCCCCATCCCATCCGGGGCTTGGGCTGGGCGATCCAGAAGGGAGAGCGCTTCTTGCGCCGCCTGATCGCCAACGAAGTTTTGGCTGGGGCGTTCCTCTTAGGGTTGGTTACCCTGGGCACCTTGGGCTTGGTCCAAGGGACGTTGGGCTTGGCAGCGCGCCATTCCCAGAATGTCGCCCTGGCGCTGGAGGTGGCCTTCCTCTATGTTTGCCTCTCCACGAAGGATCTGGCGGTGGAGAGCTGGCCGGTTTACAAGGCCTTGCGGCAGGGAGACCTCTCGTCGGCGCGCAAGAGGCTTTCGATGATCGTGGGAAGAGACACCGAGAAGCTGAATGAACCCGAAATCGTGCGGGGCACAGTTGAAACGATCGGAGAGAGCCTGATGGACGGGGTGATCTCCCCCCTCTTTTATGCTGCCCTGGGCGGGGTGGGTTGGGCCTGCCTCTACAAGGCGGTCAATACCCTCGATTCGATGGTCGGCTACCGATCCAGCCGCTACATCCGTTTTGGCAGGGCGACCGCTGCGGTGGACCGCTGGATGAACGCCCTCCCTGCCTGGATCACCGCCTTTCTCATTGCTGGGGCCTCTTTCCTGATGGGCGGCCGGGGCCGTGGCTCACTCCAGGCGTTCCTGGCCGATCCAGAGATTCGCAGAGAAAATTCCTGGATTCCTGAAGCGGCCATGGCGGGGGCGTTGGGGGTTCAAGTGGGAGGGACGAACTTCTATCAAGGCAAAGCGGCCCAGACCCCTCGGATGGGTAGAGCCGTGCGAGCCCTGGATCAAAGCGTCATCCCTCAGGCGATCCGGCTCATGTATGCCGCCTCTTTCTTGGCCCTTCTGGCGGCCGTTGGTTTTCGCTGGATCATCGGATGAGTATCCCTCGGCTTCTCATCGCAGGCACTCACAGCGGAGTGGGCAAGACCACCGTTACCATGGGTCTGGCTCAGGCCCTCAAGTTGAGGGGCCTTTCGGTTCAAACCTTTAAGGTTGGGCCTGACTACATCGATCCCCAGTATCACGCCGAAGTGACAGGGCTGCCGTGCCGCAATCTGGATAGCTGGCTTGTTCCTTCTCGTCAACTTGAATCCCTTTTTGCCTGGGCGTGCCGCGGGATCGACTTGGGCCTCATCGAAGGAGTGATGGGCCTCTTTGACGGGATTGGCCCTACCGATGAAGCTGGCAGCACCGCCGAGCTCGCCAAACGGCTGAAGTGCCCGGTCCTGCTGGTCTTAGACGCCAGCGCCATTTCCAGATCGGCTGCTGCCTTGGTGCACGGCTTTGTCCATTTTGATCGGAAGGTCAAGATTGCGGGGTGCTTCCTGAACCGGGTATCGGGCTTGAGTCATTACCATCTGGTCAAGAGAGGGATTGAACAGCTCACCGGCGTCCGGGTGGTGGGCTTTCTTCCCAGCGATCCGAAGCTGACACTCCCGGAGCGCCATCTGGGGCTTGTTCCCAGGCCCGAAGGGAGGGGCTGGAGGAAGATCTTGGCCCCTCTGGCCAAGCGCGTGGAGGAGGGAGTGGATCTTCGGGCCGTTCTCCGGATTGCCCGGCGGGCGCCCCCACACCATGCCACAACCCCAGTATGGGGGGATGAT